>JACYMC010000173.1 GCA_015272195.1 Candidatus Sericytochromatia bacterium | reverse complement strand
CCATTGGCATTGCCCTGGCCATTGTTCTCTGACGGGCCGTTACCATTGGCACTGCCCTGGCCATTGTTCTCTGACGGGCCGTTACCATTGGCACTGCCCTGGCCATTGTTCTCTGACGGGCCGTTACCATTGGCATTGCCCTGGCTCCCAGCATTTTCTGCGGCCAGTTTGTCACGCTCGGATTGCCTGGCTTTTAATTTACGTACACCCGCGGCAATGTCTATCTGGTCACCAAGCAAATCCTGCAACGGCAAGGTACGTGCTTTTTGGGCCAGAACAGCGACCTCAGGCAGCGCCACCAGATCACGGTAAGACGCAGCTGACAGGGACTGTACTGGTTTACCCTGCTCACGCTGGTAAGCCACGGCCACCGCCCAGCGTGCCGTAGAAACTGCATTTAAAGATAGATACAGCGTTTCATCCAGACTGTTGTGTTCCCAGAGAGTGGCGACCTGCGGCAGATCATCCGCCGTGCTAAAAACAATTTCATGAAACAGATAGGGCTCAAACACCGCTTCTTTTAAAACAAAGACAGCTTCTACATCTGTTTCCGTAACGCGGTGGCTCTGATACAGCATGTCAACAGGCTGACCATTCAGCAAAACCTTCATTCTCTTGAGCTGATCTGCAATATCAAGCTGAGACTGAACCGCAAAACCCTGGAATTCAAAGCGCACCAGGGGAATCTGCACGCGGGCCTCAAGCTGCTGAAACTGTTTGCGATCGCCTTTGCTGCCGGGCAAGATTTGACCATTGTCTGCCAGTAAACCCGGAAAAGAGGAAACAGGTACTTCAGAATGCATTTGACAGGCGCTGGAAAACAAAATGGCACCCGCAAGCAGTACTTTTTTAACCGTTAATTTTTGGTTCATGGTCAATTACCCCACTTTTTCAACAGAGCGTCAAAGTCAGCTGTGCAGTATTTTCGCAGGGGTGCGAGGTCAGGGTCCAGCATCGCTTCTGCACAGGCTCTGTTTTCATCATCACTGATAGCAGCAGATTTTTCCAGTGCTTGCAGCGCCTGCTGCAAATAATTTTGCTCTGTTGTGCTCAGTTTCTTTTTATTGCCGTGTTCAGCCAAAAACAAAAGGCCAAAGTAACAGGCTTTAAGATAATGCACCAACCAGTAATTGGGCAAACAGGCTTCCACCACATTCAGGGTAAACCAGGCCTGCTGAAACTGCTGGGCCTTGGCATAGGCCAGACCTAAAAAAGCTGTACTCTGAAGCAAGGGCTTATAACCCAGGTCCTCTTTCTGGGGTGCACAAACGGTTTTTTCAAAAGCCACAATGCTGGCTTGCCAATAGGGCAGCGCTTCTTCAGGTGACAAGAGATAGGCCAGGGTAAAGTTAACGCGCGCCAGCTCATCCAGAATATAAATATCAGCTGGATCCAGATCCAGGGCCTGCTCAAAAATGGCTTTGGCCTGATTCAGGGTTTCAAACGCCTTCTGCTCCAGCGTTTTGGCCTGGGTGTTTTGTTTTTGAGAGCGGGCCAGCTGTGCCGCATAGGTTTCGTCGTGCCCGCGTTCAAAATGCATCACGCCCAGCCCCAGCAACAGGTCCTGCTCGTTTAAAAAGCGACTTTGCTCAGGTGAAACGCCATAATAGTGCAAGGCCTCTTTTTGAAACTGAATGGCCTGATCAAAATTCTGCTTGGCCAGCTCCAGCGCAGCCATCAGGGCCTGCAGCTGCACCATGTCGTCAAAACGTGCCAGACCCTCTTGAATCATCTGATGGGCTGGCTCCAGATTACCCGAGCGAATATGATTCACCACCAGGGCAATATAAGCTTTAAAATCTTCGGGGTTTTCGCGCAGGATATTTTCATAAAGCGCCATCACATCCTGACGGCCCATCAAATTGCGGCTGCGGTAATTGACAGGAGCAAAACCACCGGCAATCAACAGCTCGTCTTTTTCAACCTGCTGATTCTGGCTTAGCAATACATCGGCTAATTTTTGAACCAGCTCACGCGATGGCTTGCGATCACCAGCCTCCAAACGACAGACATAGGCTGCTGAAATGCCAACAGCGTCTGCCAGCTTTTGCATCGACAGTCTGCGCTGTTTACGCAAACGGGCCAATTGCTGACCTAAGATATGCGTCTGTTGCTCCACAATCTAAATCCTGCTATCCCCACAACATTTCTAAAACACTGCTTAGGCAATTTATTTGCTTAAAGCACATTGTCTTTTTGGCAAAAAAAGTGCTGACTGCTTCTAATTTACTTCATTCCCAGAAAAAATACAATTCAAACCTGAACGGGGTTTGCTGCCATTCAAACCGATAACTTAACATAAGTTAACAAAAATACCGGTACAAGCGTTGACTTTTTGGCAATATATCTTTTAACATAAATATAGACGCCCTGCAGATAACCTTACGGAAACCTGAAGGACGTCAGCAAAAGCACTAGTTGTTAGTCTTTAAACGGATTAGCAGAGTGTTCCCCACTAACGATAGAGAGTTATCGGGTGACTTGTTCACCCGTCTTTTTTTTGCCTTTGGCACAAGATACCCTTATACTAAACAATCAACCCTGCTTTTTACAAGCACCCGGTCAAAAATTCATGAAGAAAAGTAAAGCAGCCCGCTCTCAGGAACTGATCGCAGCGGCACAACAACTCTATCAAAAGAACCTCCTGGCTGCAGCTGATGGCAATCTCAGTTACCGCCACAGCGAGCAGGAAATCCTGATCACCCCTTCTGGCCTGAGCAAAGCACATCTGCAGGCTGAAGATATGGCCATTATCAGCCCTGACAATCATATTCTGCAAGGCACGCCGTCGAGTGAACGCCTGATGCATCTGGCCATTTACAAACAGACCCCGGCCAAAGCCGTTGTGCATGCCCACCCGCCACATGCTATTGCCCTGAGCCTTGCCCGCCCCCACTGGCAGGCCCTGCCCATTGACAGCCTGCCCGAAGTGATTCTGGCCGCCGGCAGTGTGCCTATTGTGCCCTATGCCCGGCCCGGCAGCATTGAAATGGGTGAGGTCCTGACACCCTTTTTACCCCACTGCCGCCTGATGATCCTGGCCCGTCATGGCGCTGTCTGCTGGGGCGACAGCCTGGCTGAGGCCACCCAGGGCATCGAGCGTCTGGAGCAAATCTGTCAGATTCTTTATCTGAGTGAAAGCCTGGGAGGTGCCCGTCCACTGCCTTCTGAAGAAATTGATGCCCTCAAAGCGCTGCGCCAAAAAATTGGAGATCGGATTATTTAAACCACGATGACAACGCAAAACACCGCGTTCTTTGAACGTTTTATTTTTTTCTGTTTCTGGCTGTCAGGTGCAACGGCACTAACTTATGAAGTGCTCTGGATGCGCTATTTTACCGATTTAATGGGTTCAACCAGTCTGGCCACCAGCTTGATCCTGACCAGCTATATGGGGGGTATGGCACTCGGTGCCGCCCTGGCAAAACGCTGGGCTGATCGCTTAAGATCCGGTGTGCGGATTTATGGCTGGCTCGAAATCACGGTAGGAATCTACGCCTTGCTCAGTCCACTGATGTTTAAGGGACTGGAGGCCATTTATCCGGTTTTGCTGCAAAATCTGCCTTCCTCCCTGATCCTGTCGATTATTGTACGCTTTACTCTGGCCTGTATCGTTCTTTTGATTCCAACGGTTTGCATGGGGGCCACTCTGCCGATTATGATCAAAGCCCTCACATCATCAACACAGGAAACCAGCACCAAAAGCGGCTGGCTGTATGGCATTAACACGCTCGGCGCGGTATCGGGCACCTTACTGGCTGGTTTCTGGCTGGTGCCAGCCTTTGGCGTGTACAACAGCGTGATGGCTGTCGCACTGGTCAATATCCTGCTGGGCGCTGCCGTGGTGGGGCTAAGCTTTCGCCTGGGATTCACACAATCTTCAGAAGCGGCTGAATCTGAAGCGCACCAGACAAAGCGCACAAGCAAGAAAGCAAAGCCCGCACGTCTATTGTGGCCCTACCTGATTATTGCGGGTTCAGGGGCCGTTGCCATGAGTTACGAAGTCGCCTGGACCCGTTTGCTCAGCATGACCTTTGGCACCTCAACCTACGCTTTCACCTTAATTCTGGCTACTTTTTTAAGCGGGCTGGCTCTGGGCAGTCTGATCTTTGGCTACTGGGGGGATAAATACCCAAAACAGATTCCCAGCATGCTCGCTGGTTTATTAAGCCTTGGTGCGCTCAGCAGCCTGATCACCATGGGTTTACTGGCCCAACTCTCCTATTTGTTTGGCTGGATTCATTTACAGTTTCACAATGCAGGCCTGATCACCGAGCCCAGCTACGCCAACAACTTACTGATTCAGTGTCTGCTATCTGTTTGCGTTATGATTCCACCCACCTTCTTTCTGGGTGGAATCTTTCCTTTGGTGATCAAACACACGCAACAGACATCTCTTCAAAACCTGGGCAGCCGGAGTGCAAACGTCTACGTTTTTAATACCCTCGGTGCAGTCAGTGGCTCGCTCCTCGCCGGTTTTGCTATTGGTCCTCTACTGGGGCTTTATAACAGTGTTTATCTCAGTACAACCCTGCTTATCCTACTGGCCACACTGGCTTTATTCAAAAGCTCGCTCAAACCAGCCGTACAGTGGGGCAGCGGTGTCTTTGTCTGGTTATGTGCCGCCGGCCTCTGGCTGAGCAACCCAAGCTATGATGCCCGCCTGCTCTTTTTGGAGGTATTTCAGTCTCCTGGCTATCTGGCAAAAGCCATCTCAGCAAACAAACTGGAAAATATTTTAATCAAACCCAAAGACATTTTGTTTTACCGTGACGGAATTTCTTCTACCGTCGTCGTCGGTCAGTTTGGAAACAGTGTTTCCATGTTGACCGATGGCAAAGGGGATGCCTCCAGCGGCAGTGAAATGCTGATTCGCAAAACACTGGCACACTTACCCCTTGGTCTGGCCAAAAATCCTGAAAAAGCGCTGGTTATTGGTCTGGGCGGTGGGCAAACAGTCAGCAGTGCCCTGAAGCATGATCTGAAGTCTGTCGATGTGGTTGAGATCGAAGCAGCCGTTGTCGAAGCCTGCAAACAGTTTTTTACGCCCTTTATTGGCAATATTTTTGATGATGCGCGCCTGAAGGTGAACGTCGACGATGCCAAAAATTTTATCCGCAAGCATCCCGGTCACTTTGACGTGATTGTCTCTCAGGGCAGCCATCCCTGGCGAACCGGATCTTCGCGCCTGTTTACACAGGAATTCTGGCGCGACAGTCACACAGCGCTCAAGCCTGACGGTATCTTTGGCCAATGGGTCCAGCTGTATCAAATCGCGCCCGATCAGTTTCACAGCATCGTCGCTACTTTTCAATCGGTGTTTCCGTATACCCATTTCTTTCGCTTTGGTCAGGACGGCATTTTGGTGGGCAGCTCACAGCCTTTGATTATTGATTTTGAACGCTACCTGAAACAAATGAACACGCCCTCCGTTTTAAAAGACCTGGCCGTCATCAATGAGCGATCTGGAGATGGCCACAATATCATCTGGCAAAACATGCAGCCCATCGATCTGCTGGCCCATTATGAGTTGGGTCCTGAGGCCCTTTCTACACTCACACAAAAGGACCGTATTAACACCTTACAGCGCCCTTTGCTTGAGTTTGAAGCACCTCAGACCCTGATGAAGGCTGAATACATGACAGAAATGATCACAAGCTTCAGTGCGATTCCAGCGAACTATAAAGACTATTTTGAACTGAACACTTTACCCCCACAACAGCAGCAAAAGGTTAAACAACAATTTTTGCAAGCTACCGCAAAATATCAGACTCAAAAAGTATTTTAAATAAAAAAGCCGCCCATTTGGGCGGCTTTTCAAATCAACTTAAAGCCTCACCTTCGGTTCTTCCAAACCACCACCTTGGGAAACAACTTGTCTTTGGTCACCGGATCAGCGTCTATAAAATCACTGACATCAAGGCCTACTGCGCGCTGAATGCCCAGATCAGACGCCCCCTTACCCATGGCTTTAAAGGTCCCTTTGGTGATAATACTGCCATAAAAGCTGGCATTACCGCGCAACTGGCTTTGACAGGTCGGATCCTCAACGTGAATTAAGACGCCTTTTTCGCCAGCATCACCAAAAGTACCACCGATATCCACACAGGTATTGTTATCGCTGGACTGATTGCGCACAATGATCAGCATATCGCTTTCGCTGTCTGCACCGGTGCTGCCATTGCCTGACTGATCAAAGGTGTCGTCAATAACCATACGACAGGGAGAGTCACCCAGACACTTAAAGTTCCCGGTATTGTTATCCACAGAACCCTGGATGTGTACAGTGCCTGAAAAAGCAATGGTCGCCATAGAAGGTACTGAAAGGCTGGCATCAAACACACAGTCAGAGTAAGTGTTAACACCCATACCCGGCGCGGGGGTGCAAGGCGTAGTTGGCAGATTATCCGTACTGAATTTGGGGATCGGTTGTTCTGGCATACCGCTTTGTGACTCTTCGGCATTGGTAATGCGATCAGTAACGGTTGAGCTTTCACGCACATCACCTGAACTCGCCACAAAATCAGTATCGGGAATATCAGTCCCCCCGCTCACGGTGCCTGTGCCCAGGTTAACGTTCCCCCCCACATTGACTGTGCCGACAGCAGTAACCTTGCCTCTGACATTGCCACCCGTTCCAATCACAATGCTGGCGTTGCTGTGCAAACTGCCATCGTGATTCGTGTCAATCACGCCGGCGACCAAACCTGCAGATGTCTCCTGGTTACCCATATCAATGGAACCATCAGCCAGTACCGAGAAATCACCCAGTTCTTGAGGGATTTCGGCAAGCACCGGTCTGTTGACAATCACGTCCAGTGTTTTTTGGGTGCTGGGGTTAGAGATGCTGGGAATAAAAACCTCGACCTGAATTTTCAGAACGTCGTGATGATTTGCAAAACTATCAGGGGTGTGCAAATCATCATCATCCGTGCCTTCAATATCTGTAGCCAGCGGAATCACCGAAACGCGAACGTCGGCCTCCTGATTGCCCTTTTTAACGTGATAGATGCTATAAAAATTCTGATGCAACTCATTCAGGGTGTCCTGAATGGTGGCAGCATCAGCCAGTAAAGACGAAACCGTTCCGCTGGTCGGGCTCTGATTGGAGGCCTGAAAACGCTCCCAAAAGATTTTGCTGTGATTGGCATCTGTATTGAGTGAGTTAAAAAAGGCCTGGGCATTGCTGGTCATATTATAGCGTTGCTGAGCGTAACCGTTGGGTAAGCTGGCAGGACGGCTGAAAACAATATCACCCGTTGTATTTGCTGACAAATCCATAAAATCATTGCCTGTATTGTGCAGCAAATCCATTAAGCCCGCGCCCGAGGTATAGATACCCGGAAGATCATCGGGCCCAAGTTCAGGCTGAGCGGTCAGATCGGCAATTTTATCCACCACATGATTGGCCACTGACTCAGCCATAAACACAGCCTGATCTGTGCGTTCGCGCTGTGTAATCTGTCCTGTAGCGTTCATCATGCGCAACATGACCACGCTGGTAATGGTCAGGCCAACCAGGCCAATCGCCATGGCCGTGATCAGAGCATAACCACGCTGTCGTTTTGTTGGGTGTTTCATCACAGCCTCCCTGTTTAATCCCTTGACTTTCATCTTATAGTATTTCTCCCCAGTTCCTTAAGCGCACTTCAATTTCTTTGCGGCTGGTCAAAACGCCTTCACGGTGATTTTTTTCAGCCCATAGCAAAACTTTAACCTGCGACACCTGGCTTAAATCGCCCGAGGATGGATCGATTTCTGAGCCGTCTTCGGCCAGATAAACAAATGTGCCCTGCTGAGGGCCAGACATACTGCCTGGATAAAGGTAATTACCAGCATTTGTACCGGACGTTGTTTTGGGCATCAGGTCACGCGCAATGACCTGATTGTCTATGTCCTGACGGTTACTTTGTGTTTGCGTATCAATTGAGAACAACAGGCGCTGAGAACGCGTATTGGTACGGTTACGTAACAGTTCAGCAGTATTGTCGGGAAGCGTTTCGAGAACCATAATGTCAAGCAGTGGATTGCCATCATCGTCTATTGCCACAAAGCCTGCATCGCTATAGAGGGGTATGCCCAGCACCACGCGGTTTTTACCTGTGGCAATACTGCTGTCATCAGGGTGTTCAGGCAAAACCGCAGAGGCCTCAATCATTTCACGCTCAATACGGTTAAGCGAAGTGCGCAGGGCCTCTTCCATAGTGGCCAGGGTGTTCATGCGATCACCCATGCGATTGAAATTGGTAATAAAATGCAAAGCAACGGCTGCCACAGCCATCAACAAACCTGTGGCGATCAACACCTCAACAATCGTAAAACCGGCTTGTCGTTTACCTCTTAACTGCATGTGCGAACCCCCATAGAAACCGAGCTTGAGCCGCTGCAGCACTGAGAGCAGGTCCCACCACTGCCATTTGTACAGATTTGACCTGAAGGTAAGCAAACAGGCGTGGAAGTAGGCGTAGGGGTGGGAGTAGGCGTGGACGAAGGTGTCGCTGAGGGCGAAGGTGTGGCCGAGGGCGAAGCGGTCGCACTCGGGCTTGCTGAGGGCGAAGGTGAAGCACTGGCAAGTGGGTCAACAATACAGGTTGTACCTGAAGCAATCGAACCGGGGCAACAAAGGCCACCGTCGGCAAGAATGCCGCCGATGGGTGTGCATGTAAATGTACTGGAGGGAACCGGCGTAGCGGTGGGTTTGACAAACCGCGCCCGGTCAGTGCGGGTCAAATCACCCATACCCACCACCGAGGGCATTTCGATCACACGTTGACCAGCGCCATCCCAGCTCAGGCGAGCAATGACATTAATTTTGGTGGCATAGTAGGTGGTACCCGTCTTTTTGATCGGTGAAATCAGCAGCTCCAATTTGGGCTGCTGAAGGCTGGCCAGTTCTTCGGCCAGTAAAGAGGGCAAACCGGTGTAGTTGGCGATATTGTTAGTACCATTGCTGCTATCATAGACCACCTGGGTCACATTGCTGCAATCGGAGCAGGAACCATCTTCAGAGTTGACGGTGAAGGGGTTGATTTCATCATAAGGTGCATTTTTAACGTAGGTCGACACCACGTTGCGCACAATATCCTGGGCCAGGGCCCGTTGCTTCTGGGTGGTATTGAGGCGCATTGAAGCCGTCAGCGCACTGGTCAGGCCGATCAGCACAATCAGCACCACGGCAAAGGCGACCATCACTTCAACAATGGTAAAGCCGCGTGCTGGTTTGGCTTGACGGAACCCGATGCGTGCCAGCAAGCCACGCATTATTCGCTGAGGCATATGTTTATTCCCACTATCTTGAATCTAATCATCTAATCACATGGTTTGCTATCAATAGACAGACACACCCAAGATCGAGATTAACAAAAATATTAACATTTTGTCAATGATTTTTTGGTTTTAAGAGAGGCCGCAAAGCCCGATCATTTCAGGATTTGGGTTAAATAGGTTAAGATAGACTTATATAAAAGATTAAGGAAAAAACAATATGCATGATGCCCTTCAGACCCTGGGCCTCAAAGTAAGCGAGGCCGATCAGCCAAAGCTGACCCGGATTGATTTGCTGGACCAACAAGCCCTGCCCGATCACGAAGTCTGGGTGGATGCCACGGCGCCTGAAACCATGATTTCAGCGATTCGGGCCCTTAAAGTACGGGGAGCGCCTTTGATCGGTGTGGCCGCCGCCTTGTGTCTGGGGCACTATGCCCGCAGTCATGTCCCAGAAGCCATTCAGCTGGTGGCATTGGCCCTGCGCCAGGCACGCCCCACAGCCGTAAATCTGATGTGGGCCATTGATCGCCTGATGCAACTGCCTGCTGAAGCGATGTGGCCAGAAGCGCTGGCGATTTTACAGGAGGATATCAACCTCTGTCAGCGCATGGGCACAGCCGGTGCTGACCTGCTGGCAAACGGAGATGGCGTCCTCACCCATTGCAACACAGGAGGACTGGCTACCGCCGGCATTGGCACCGCTCTGGGGGTCATCCGCACTGCATGGGAACAGGGCAAAGAACTGCACGTCTATGTGGACGAAACCCGCCCCCTGCTGCAGGGCGGGCGTTTGACCACCTGGGAACTGGAACACCTGAATATCCCCTACACCCTGATCACCGATAATATGGCCGCCATGCTGATGCAGCAAGGTAAGGTCCAGAAGGTCATCACCGGCGCTGACCGCATCGCCCGCAACGGCGACAGCGCCAATAAAATCGGCACTTACAGTGTGGCCGTCAACGCCCACTACCACCAGATTCCCTTTTATATTGCCGCGCCCTATTCTACGCTGGACGCGACCTGCGCCAGCGGGTCTGAGATTCCGATTGAAACCCGCGCAGCAGAAGAAGTACAGGGCGTGGTACAGGCACAGCAAAGCCTGCGCTGGGCCCCCGCAACAGCACCAGTGTATAACCCGGCCTTTGACGTGACCCCGGCGAGCCTGATCAGCGCCTGGATCACAGATCAGGGTGTTTTTACCAGCGCAGAAGCGCTTTACGGCAGTGGTCCGGTCTGACGAATCTGGGCAAAACGGGCGCGAATGGCCTGGACACGGTCGGAAGCCGTCGTCCCTGCAGCAGGGGCTGGTTTGGCGAGAGTTTCAGACAGTTCAGGCAAGGGCCCGGTTTTGAGCTGGGCCCGGCGCTCAGCCCATTTGGCCCGCATTTCATTAATTTTATCTGATGCCGGCATAGCAGGTGCAACCTGTGGTGATGCAGCTGTGACTGGCTCTGCGTCAGCTGCCAGCTCACCCGAGGGCTCACCGAGATTCAGCTGGATCTCACTCGCTTCATCATCACCAAACAGGCTGGTCATGCCACCGGCATCAGCAGGCTGGCCGCCGCCCAGATTCAGCTGGATCTCACCCATGTCGTCATCGCCAAACAGGCTGGTCATGCCACCGGCATCAGCAGGCTGGCCGCCGCCCAGATTCAGCTGGATCTCACCGACTTCATCGTCACCAAACAAGCTGGTCACACCGCCAGCAGCATCACCCGGCAAGTTCAGCGAGATTTCAGCCAGGTCATCTTCACCCAAAAGATCCAGTGCGCCCGCGCTGGCATTGTCTGAGGCGTTCAGTTTGTCTGCCACACCACTCAGATGGGCATCCGGGGTGAGTTCAGTATCATCGGATTCTTCCAGCGGATCGTCCAGATCCTCAAGCGGCTTCACAAAGCGCCCGGCGTTGATCATCAATTTATGGGGCAAATGTTCTGCCAGGGTACGCGCCGGCGGCTCAAAAGCCGGGTCCTCAAAAAAGTCACCTTTTTCGATGGCCGCAATACGGTAAAAGGCTTCTTCGCCGGTTAATTCGGCAAACTGAGCGTGTACAAAGCGTCCCCGATCAATATAGATCTGGCCGTCAACGCCGTTGCTGAGATCGCGGATGTGCATCTTTTTGCAGTCATCAATGGCCGACAAGTTCAGCTGCAAAAACTCCAGCACGCCGATACGGTTAAGATAGCCGCGAAAACCGACCTGTGTCAGCTCAAAGAAAACCTCTTTAAGACGTTTGGGACTAATCGGACGCGGCAACAACTGACAGGTCACAGGGAGCTGATCAGCCCATTCAGGATTGCCGAGCAGCAGCACCCGACAGTTCGGCACCTCAGCCTTGAGCCAGCGCAGGGTGGGCTGAATCTGCTCAAAACCCAGCGCCGCATCCAGAATCAGCAAATCAGACTGCTGGGCCTCAAGCGTGGTCTGCACCAGTTCCAGTGAGCGCAAAGACTGACAGTCAATGCCTTCTGCCAGTAAGGCCTGTTGCAGCATCATACGGCTCATGGCCTGATCGTCGATCAGAATCGCGCGCCGAATGCGGGGACCTTCATCGGCATCATCCCAGCGGGCTTCGTCTTTGCGCTGGGCCGCATTCATCATCAGACCGTCAAAGGGAATCTGAATGCTGTATTCAGAAGGCACCTGCCAGATCTGCTCAGAAAACGTGCCATTGCGAAAATTAAGCAGCGCGTCAAAGGCTTCTGCACCCGAAAGCAACAATTCACGGGTCTGGGTCAGGTTATGGCGCTGATAGATTTCAACGTGCACCACCTCACCCCGCTGCATATAAACGGCAGCGTCCTGCTGCAAGACAGCGTCCTGAAAGTTGAGCACAATCGCCTTGTGACTCCAGCGCAGGGCCTGCAATAAATCAGGAATCTGCATGCGCTGTACCTGACCGCGCAGCCCACTGTCAGAGCGGCTCATGACACGGGTCATAATTTGTGGATCCAGCGGGGCCGGGAAAAAACCCAGCACCGATTTGGAGTTGAGTAAGTCTTCGTGTTCAGGCAGGGCTTCGCTGCCGGTTAAAATCACGGAACGGCGGGGATAGTTTTCAATCAGCCAGGTTGCCAGCTCATCCCCTTCATGATCGGGCATATCCAGACTGACAATGCTCAGATCAAAGGGTGAACTTTTAAAGCGCTGGGTGGCCTGGGCCAGCCGGTTTTCAAAAAAAACCTGACAACCGGGCACCTGGAACAGCTTTTTAAGATAAGCAATGTGCTCGGGGTGGTCTTCAAAAATAAAAATACGAAAAACAGCTTTGGCCATATCTTGTTTCCTTTAAGTAGCACGTTCCAGCTGCAAAAGCGATCAAACGAATGCTTCACAGCTTTTATATAACACAGATAATGGCAGCTCAAATAACAACAAAATACAATTATAACGTTATATTAACCTTTTGATTAACAAAAGGCAAGGACTTTCAGCAGAGTCCCTGCCTTAAAGTTTCTTAATCAATAGATTCTGAGGGCTCAGGCCAGATCGGGAAAGGCCTCTGCCACCACCGGGTGCACAATGCGGCCATGCTCAATATTGACACCATGACGCAAAGGCTGGCTCTGTTCCAGTGCCTGGGGGTAGCCCTGAGCCGCCAGGTGTAACACATAGGGCAGGGTGGCATTGGTCAGGGCATGGGTCGAGGTGCGGGGCACGGCACCGGGCATGTTGGTGACGCCATAGTGCAGCACGCCATGTTTTTCGTAAACCGGGTTGCTGTGGCTGGTGGGATGAATGGTCTCGACACATCCGCCCTGATCAATCGAAATATCCACAATCACCGAGCCTTCTTTCATGGTTTTGACCATGTCTTCATTGACCAGCGTGGGCGCCTTGGCACCCGGAATCAGAACGGCACCAACCAGCAGGTCGGCAAAAGACACACTGCGGCTGATAGAGCCAATATCTGAGGCCACCGTTTCAAAGCGGCCCTGCAGCACGTCATCCAGATAGCGCAGGCGATCAATATTGCGGTCAATAATGGTCACAAAAGCACCCATACCCAGCGCCACTTTGGCGGCCTGGGTGCCGGTCACCCCACCACCGAGAATCACCACGTTGGCTGAAGGAACGCCGGAGACACCGCCGAGTAGAACCCCGCGGCCTCCGTTGCGTTTTTCGAGGTACTGTGCCCCCACCTGAACCGACATGCGACCAGCGATTTCGCTCATGGGGGTCAGCAGGGGCAGCGAACCATTGGGCAGCTGAATGGTTTCATAGGCAATGGCCGTACAGCCACTCTGCATAATGCCCGCGGTCAGCTCACGGGAAGCCGCCAGGTGCAGGTAGGTAAACAAAAGCTGGTTTTCGCGCAGCATTTTGCACTCTTCGGCCTGGGGCTCTTTGACTTTGAGAATCATATCAGCACTGTCAAAGACTTCTTTGGCCGTGGCCAGGATCTCTGCACCGGCTTCAAGATACTCTTCGTCGGTGAAGGTACTGCCCACACCCGCGTTGTGTTCAATCAGCACCTGATGCCCCTGGGCTTTCAGCGCCTGAACACCGGAAGGCGTGATCGCCACGCGGTATTCATTGTCTTTAATCTCTTTGGGTATTCCGACTTTCATCTGTCATCCTCCTGAGAATTCCCAGGTATCATGCTGAATTCGCTGGGCATTCTGAATCAATTTTAGGGTCATCAAGTACAAGGTAGCGGGAATCCTCAGCAATGGCAAGATAACTGTTTAAGCCAACTTGAGATCCCAGGTGTTCAGGGTATCCAAAAAGTCGTAGCGCGTCATATCGTAATGAATCGGCGTGAGAGAAACATAGCCCTCGCTGACCGCAAAAACATCCGTATCGGCGTCCTGTTCTCGGTTTTCGACAATGCCGGTCTGCCAGAAATAAGCCTGCCCCCGTAAATCGGCGCGTTCTTCAAATACGTCGCGAAAGCGGTGCAGCCCAAGGCGCGTCACGCGTACCCCTTTGAGGTCAGTGTAGGGCACAGCAGGCACATTGACGTTCATCACCGTATGGCGCGGAAAGGCTTTCAGATCCAGTGAGGCGACAAAACGGCCGATAAAACGGGCGGCGGTTTCGTAGTGCAGGTCATCAAAACTGTTCAGCGAAACGGCAATGGAAGGAACGCCACGGATAGCGCTTTCAACAGCCGCCGAAACCGTGCCCGAGTAAATCACGTCCGTGCCCAGGTTGGGCCCCCGGTTAATGCCCGAAACCGCCAGATCCAGGCTGCTGATATCCAGCAGCATGTTCATGGCCAGCTTGGCAGCATCACAGGGCGTGCCGTTGATTTTCCAGGCCTTGCTAACCGCCGGGCTGTAGTGTTCGGGCACAGGCTCAGCGCGCAGGGGCTTGTGCAGGGTCAGACAATGCCCGGTGGTGCTGCGCTCGCGATCGGGCGCGCCCACAAACACCGTATGGCCCTCTTCAGCCAGCAAATTGGCCAGACAACGGATGCCCGGTGCGTGGTAACCGTCGTCATTGGAAATCAGAATGCGCATGTAATCAGTCGTCTCCCTGCTCTTCAGGCGGAATATAGTCGGTGAGGAAGCCTCGCAGCACTTCAGGATTCTGCATTTCATTGGCTTCCAGACCGTCGGTCACAGGGGTCGGGCCGTAGGTGCGGATATTGGTTTGAATGGGAACCATCTGCGTGCGAATCCCGTTCGGATGGACTTCTGCGAGGACCACATGGTATACCCCCTGACCATAATGTTTGTTGTCCAGCGGGGCGCCGCCGCCGCCGCTGATGGTGTAGTCAATGCCATCCACCTCACGGTTATCGTACAGATGCACGTGGCCGAGGAAAACATGATCAACGTTGTAGCGTTTGTTCATCTCCATCCAGCGGCGGGTCACTTCAGGGCTGGGGGCCAGTTTGTGCTGCCAGACGCCGTAGCGGGGCGGGGTGTGCGAGAAGATCATTTTTTTGAGCGGTGTTTGCAGCTGACGCTCCATCCACTGAAACTGGCGTTCGGTGAAGTTGTAGTTGGCGCTGTCCATCATAATAAAACGCGCGCCACCGTAGTCAAAGGTGTAGTCATCCAGACCGGTTTCAGGATTAGGGGGAGTATAACGGGTTTCGTAATAGGCCCGGCCAAAGAGGATATCGTGATTGCCCACCAACGTCAGATAAGGCACCTGAGAGCGGCTGGTGATTTCTTCAAATTTGTTCCAGTTGGGGCGCAGCGCGTCAAAGGTAAAGTCACCCAGGTTCACAGCAAAGTCGGGATTGATCTCGTTGATTTTATCAATCACCTTGCGATAGATTTTGTTGCCGCCGGTGGTAAAGGGTGTGGAGTTGCGGTTGTCGCCGAGCACGACAAAGCGGACCACGCCATCTTTGGGGGGCTGCTGGATGATGCGGCGCAGATTGGTGGCGGTGTTGCCAAAGGGCGGCTCCTGGGCCGCACGAAAAGCACCAAAAGAATTGCCCGGCAGATTAGTGGGGGGCACCGGGGCAGGCCGTCCCGTATTGAGACAGGCCGGCAGCAGGGTGGCGGTGATCAGCGCCAGTCCGGCAGGAACAAAGCTTTGCAAACGCATGTTGATACCTCTTTATCGTTTGGTTACAGCGCCTGACTAGAGCGCCAGCGTGTCAAAGATATGGGTATTTAACCATTGACAGCACAGGGCTGTCACCACCACCGGATAGTGCCAGGTCAGAGCCAGTTGGGAAGCACGCTGTTTTAACCAGTAATCTACGTAGACATTACCTGAATATAATATCATAAACAGCACAAGAAGCCAATCATAGAGATTAATATAGGGATAAAATTCCCCGACACGGGGAATACCCGATAAAATTGGGTAGAGCCAGCCATAATGCAACAGAAGACCCGACAGCATGCTGATCAGCCCAACCCCATGAAAAAACTGACGCCAGCGCCAGCCTGAGTCAAACAGCACCGGAAACCATGCCAGCGCCAGCATCCAGGGCAGAGCCATCAGAGCCGTCAACAGGGTTTTGTCAGATCGCGAAAAAGCGGGCAGCCAGGCACAGGCCAGCCAGGCCAGGCCCAGCAGAAGCGCTGCCAGCGACCGTGGCAAAACCGCCCGCTGCCAGAAGGCGCGCGTTTGTAAACCGAGCAGCAGGCTGGCAAGCAGTATGAGTCCCAATCCGGTCCAGAAACCGTGCAGCACAAAAGGATTGGGGTAAGGCAACAGCAACCAGAGCGCCGTGGCTGCCAGCAGTCCCACAGCTCCCAGACCGGCGACCCAGCCGCTGAAATAGCGCGCCAGAGGCAGGGCATGGTCAGCAGCTGTAGGGCGCAAGCTCCAGCTCCAGGCCAGCACCAGCAGCAACACAGCGGCCAGGGCCAGACGCAAAGCCCCGGTCATCATGGCATTCAGCTGGGCGAGTAAAAAGTAGACAGGCGTTTCGGACACTGCAGATCTTCTCCGTCAAAATTTCCGGTCTGCTGCCAGACCACCGCACGACAGCCCCGGCACACGCTTTTGAGCTCACAGTCAGCGCAGGCGCCCTGCAGTGTCTCTTCAAGCCGGCGAAAGCGTTCCAGGTGCTCTGAGGCCCACCAGGCCTGCATAAAATCACCGGCTTCTATGGTATCAGAGAGCGGGATATGGCTGCAGGGAGAAACGCGGCCATCGACCTGCACGCTCAGCATACGACGCCCCGCACTGCAGCCAGCGACACCGTTGCGGTAAAGCCGATCGGCATCTGCCCGGCGCAAAAAGCTGAGTGAGGTGTCCGTTAACAGCAAAAATCGCCCCTTGCGCTGCCAGCGCTGTAAAACGGTTGCCAGCTGACGGTTTTGCGCAGCGTCTGGCAGGTTCTGCGCCAGCCAGTCCGGCTCCATCTGACTGGGCTTGGGGCGGATAATATTCACCGAATACGCCCCCTGCGCCGACAGCCAGGCCAGCATATCGTCCAGCTCTGAGAGATTCTGAGCGGTGACCAGAACATTCATACCCCAGCGCAAGCCAGCTTCACGGCAGGCACCCATGGCCGGGGCCAGGGCTTCAAAACCAGGACGCACGCGGCCATGACTGGCCGCATCAGCACCGGCCAGCGAAAACTGAATCTGACTGAGACCCGCCTGTACCAGCTGACGGGCCTTCAGCGGTGTCAGCAGCCCCCCATTGGACGTCAGATTGACCACCAGCCCACTGCGATGGGCATGGCGCACCATCTCCAGCAGCCGGGGATGCATCAAAGGCTCACCACCGCCGAGGGCCAGCTGAAACACACAGGCTTTGACAGCCCGTGCCGTTAAAGCCTGAAAGGCCTCAAAAGCAAAGTATTGATTGGGCTGGCTGCTCTGGTTGCTGAAAAAACAACCCGCACAGCGCTGCTGGCAGGCATCGGTCAGGCTGATGTGCAGTACCTCAGGGGCGCTGCGTGCCCGCAACGGCGCCTGGATATGCTCAGACAGGCGAATCAGTTCGGCCACTTGTTGCTGAGCCGCCGGGCTCTCTCCTGACAGCGGCTGCAAAAAGCCGCGCGCCAGCAGGTAATTGCGAAACAGCCAGCCGCGCAGGCCGATCCAGCGAGACCCCTGCAGAATTTTTTGCAGCACCCGCAAACCTTCGGTGTCAAGTTCCAGAGTTTCAGCGCTTTGACGCTGAAACCAGAGGGCTGCCTGAGGCTCTGCGCGCAGCAGACTCTGGGGATGAATACCCAAATGCATCAGGCGAGCTTTCCAGGGTTGGCATACGGCACAATTTCCAGCGGCTGACCCTGCATCAGTGCTTCAAAAAAAGCCTTGAGATGATAGCGTGGGGGCGGCAGCTGCGGATTCAGCGGCAGCGCAGGATGCAAGGGCAGCTGGCGGGCCTGATAAAAGTGCAGAAAAAGCTGACGATTGGAAGCCAGCACATCTTCCAGCAGTTCCAGCGGAAAGGCCGGATCACGCTGCCTGGCAAAGCCGGCCAGCAATCGCCCGGCTTCGGCATAAAAGACGTCCAGCTGCCCTTCACGGCAGAGCATAATCTGCAGGGTCACATCCGGGGTCAGGTGCGTGCCCTGCACCGGATTCAGGATCAGCGAGTCAAGCTCGCTCTCAGGGTAGCCTTTTTGCTGCTGTGAGGCCGTTTGCTGCAGCAGACGGCGCAGCTCTGCCAGCAGTGGAAATCCGGTCAGATCCCCTTCACTGAATAACTCAATCAGCTCACGGTACGAACACTTCAGCCAGTGCTGCAGCACAATCAGCACCTGCTGCAGCAGCTTATCGGTGTAAAACAGAAAGAGACACAGCCAGGCAAAAACGTGCATGCGGCGCCAGTCTGCGCGGCTCAGGCGCTGATGGGCCACCACAATTTCAAGCAGTTCAGGTGTTTCATCGGCCCGGTGAAAGGGGATCACCACTTCTGTGGTTTCAATCCCATAACGCGCCCGGTACGCGGGCTGTGCCATCTCAGCATTGGGCAGCAAAGCCGCATCATGAAACATGATTTTAAGATACTGCCCGTGCTGCATGACCTGATCCACACCCTGCACAAAGGTTTCATAACTCTCTTCTGGCAAGCCCATAATCAGGTCGGTATAGGCAAAAATGCCGTGGGCCCGACAGGCCTGCTGCAGCTCCGCATAGACCTCCAGCGAAATATTTTCACGCCGGATGGCTTTGAGCACAGGTGCGTGCAAGGACTGAAACGAAATCGCCGAAGATGTGTTCATGCCCGAAGCCTGCAAAACCTTTTGAATCTCCAGCACCCGCCGCCCCACATTTTTGGCAATCTGAATCTGAAAGGCCTGGGGAGCTTGATACCGCTGACGCAGCAAAGCCATCTGCTGCGCAAAGTGCAAATCCCGTTTCAGCATGCCAAAGTTGGCATCGGCACAGAAAACATCAAAAATCTGCTGCCGGGCTATCCATTCCATTTCCTGGAGCACCCGCGCCTCATCAAAGCGGTTCACACGGCTGGCCGTGGCAGAACCCCAGTCACAATAGGTGCACGAAAAAGGACAACCCCGATTGGTTTCGAGAATGGCATGCCAGCGCACAGGATCAGAAAGCAACGGATCAAAAACACCGTTGAGATAGGGTGAAGGATAAACGGTAAGATCAGCCAGACGGGGGGCTGGTGGCAGATGACAGAAGTCACCCGCGGCGTTTAAATACGACAGTCCCGAAATCTGCTGCCAGGCTTCAGCTTTGCGCTCTGGCCAGGCCTCGAGCAAGGCTAAAAAAACAGCTTCACCCGGTCCGTGCACGCAGACATCAATAAAGGGATGCTGGCGTAAAAAGCTTTCCGCCCGATCGGGCACCTGAGGCCCGCCCACAATGATCAGACGCTCTGGCATTTCAGCTTTCAGCGCTTCAGCCCAGGCCAGGGAACGGCGGGTATTCCAGACATAGAGGCTGAGCCCAATAATCATCACGTCAGAAAAGGTCCTGAGCGCTTCAGACACCGGCAGACGCTGGTACACCGGCGGCAAAAATTGAAAGTGTTCGGGCATTTTAGAGGCTGCATAAGCCTGCAGCAGGCCAACAGAGTAGGGCAAATAAAAACCCTCACCCACCTGCTGGCTGATCTGGGCCAGACGCACCTTGACGCCAGACTTTGCTGTCACACTTTTCATGTTGTGTTACCGTTCAGACCTCAAGCCTTCGTTAAAACTGCGTAAAATGGCGTCAGCTTTACCCCTGACTGTACCTATACTATAGTTTAAAGCAAGCACACAAACAGGAGAAGGCAAGATGGGAAATCTGTTCAAAACAGCCATTGAACGCTTTTACCCCCAACCCGTCGTGCCCGGCAAAGTCTCTGCAGGCCCCATCAGCAGCCAGTCCAGTCTGAACCAGGCACAAAGCGTTGCGGGCAGCGCATCGCAAAGTAAATCCGCCCCACTGGTCGTGGATTCCTTCGCTTCCGTTCAGTCTTTTTCGCGCCAGATGCCTTCAGCGGTCAAAAACCAGCCCAACCTGATGGTTCAGGACGCCAGCGGTCAACTGACCGACGCCAGTCACTATCTCAACGCTGAAGAACTGCAGCAAATTCAGAATATTCCTGAACATTTGCAGCGACGCATTTTAAATATCAACAGCACCCAGCCCGTGGCACAGGCCCGCGCCCAGATCAAAGCCAATGCACAGCAAGTGATCAAACAACTGGTACAGACTGACCGTGTGGTTTTCAGCGGTCAGCAGGGCAAACAATGGGAGCTGGACGCTTTGCTGAGTCTGACCAGCGCCATTCAGCGTCTGCCCATTGCCCAGCGCAAGCAGCTGGATGGCGTAAACTTTGTGCGGGCCGCGCACGCAGAAATGCCCTCTGGCAGTATGCTGCATCAGATTGCCGCTCAGAGTATTGCCGGCCATTATGACATTGCCAACAAATCCGTAATCCTTTATGATGCAGGCTTGCGGGACAGCATTCCCGAACTCAACAGCAGCCTGCGAAACAGTTTGCGACAGGTCGGGCAGGCGGGCCAAAACACCAGTACCCGGCAGGTCCAGGAAATGCTAAATGCTTACCTGGTCAGTCTGAACAAAACCCCGCTGACAACCGATGGGGTCTGGGGCCCCAAAACAGCTCAGGCTGTTCGCACCGTGCAGGTTGAGCTGCTCAGCCGTCAGGCCCAGAAACACAAGCTGAGTCCGCAACAAAGTCAGGAACTGCAACAGCTGGCCCTGCTGGCCAGCTCACCCCAGTTTGATATGATCAGCCGCATGACGGATATCAGGAGTCGTATGGAAAACCTCAGTCTGCTGCCCGATCCGGCCATGAAACAACTGCTCGAAGAATTTGCGCGCAGCGACTTTGGCGAGGCCAGCCTGCGCTTTGTAATGCAAGACATTGCCAATGATTTTCGCGCCCACAGCGGCAGCCAGGTCTCGCGCGCAGAAGAAATCCTGGTGCACGAAATGGGCCATCACTTTCAGCTGGGCCTTAAAAATGAACAATACTATATCGCTGAATTCGCCAAAATCTCAAACTGGCGCGAAACTGCCGATAAAGGCCGGGCCGATGGCTATATACAGGGCGCTTACAGCGGTGAAGACCTGATCGACGTTTATAATGTACTGGCTTCAGACGGCAAGATGGACGCCGGAAACTACCGTGCTGAGCTGGAGCCCGCAGCCCGCAGCCAAAAATTTGTCTCGGCCTACGCGGCCACGGATCCGATGGAAGATTTTGCCGAATCGTATAAAGCCTTTGTGCTGGATCCCGGGGGGCTGATGCAAAGCTCACCCGCCAAGTTCTTTTTTATCAACGCGCTGCCAAGTATTCAGGCCCGCAAAACGGGTTCTGGCGCTCGCGAAAGCACCCATTACCAGCCCTCAGAAGTGGAGCGTTTTGCCCGCGAAGCACTGCAGCAACGCTTTCAGATCAGCCCCACACAGGAACACGTCAAAGCTTTTATCCGCGATGAGTTTAAAAATCTGATGGGCCTCAACGCATCAGAACGGCCGCTGTATTTACAGCCCGAAACCGTCCTGGCCGTCGTCGAGACCCACCGCTCCCTGCTGGAGCGGGTGGATATGCCCTATATTCCGACCGAAAAAATTTACCAGCAGGGTGATCCTGACTATCAGGTCTTTCGCCAGCTCAACGAGCACACCCGCAACCTGATTGTCGGTGACGGCCAGGCCCCCGGCGCCAAACGCTTTTTTCAGCAGTTCCGTAACCCACGCGAAATTGATAGTCTCTTTCCTGATGCCAGCCCGGCCCTGCGCGAAAAGCTCAAAGATCCGGCGTTTTCAGCCATGATGCTGGCCCTGGGCGAAATCGGCGGTCATGCTTATTATCTCAACCAGTTGCGCAATGAAGACCTCAAAGATCAACGCGATTATCAGCAGGCCCGCAGCTTTTTTAATACCGTCATGGCCCAGCCCAGCGCCGCACTGAGCACACAAACTTTTGGGCATACCTGGAATTATCTGCGCGGTCTGGGCAACGAGGTCTTTAATCCTGAAGAACGCAAGGTCAGCAAAACCCTGCAGTTTTTTGACCGTCTGTCACAGAATCCCGCCCAGGCCCTTCCTGAGATCTGGGATCAATTGCCCGAAGACTTTCAGGCGCTGCTGCAGGACAAACGCTTTATTCAGGCAGCCTCAGGCGACCAGGGGCGCTATCTGCCTGATCCCCGGGCCACCCGCGAAACCCTCGAAAAAGTTCTCGAAGTACTGGAGTTTGAGCGCAGTCTGGACGCCCTCATGAATGGAAATTAAGCGTTTGGATCATCCTGCCCCGGCTGCCTTTTTGGTCTGACAAGTGCTACAATCAAGCTGAACAATGCGACCAGATTCAAGTGCGGCCGCTGAGGGAGTGCAAGCAATGGATGATGTCAACGCCCTGATTGATGCGCTGATCGGTCAAGCCCCTGAATTGACAAACACAAGCCACAGCAGTGAAGCCACTGCTGACGGTCAACAGGGTCAGATTTTTCGCCATCAGGCCCTGCTGGCTTTAACAGAGCATCCGGATCTGAGCCTACGCCAGCAGGCCGCTGAGATGCTGGCCGAGCACCAGACGGCCCTGAGTCTGGCCGCTCTACAACGTCTTTCAGCCGATCCGGCACCAGAAGTCCGCCTGCCTGCCGTCAGCAGCCTCAGTCATTTCAGCGATGATGCCAGCGTGCTGCCGGTATTGCTGGAGCGCCTGCAAGACAGCGATTATCTGGTGCGCTCAACCGCAGCAGAAGCCCTGGGCAACCGGCCGCAGCTCCCCCCCCAGGCACTGGAAGCTCTGATTGGTGTCCTGACCGATAAAAACGCCGTGGTGCGGGCCACTGCCGCAGAGGCTCTGGGCGCCCAGAACGCCTTTCTGGCCAGCCCTGCGCTCGAAGACCGTCTGCTGGACAGCGATCAGTGGGTGCGCTTCAGCGCCGCCGAAAGCCTGCACCAGATTGCCCCTGAAGAAGAGATCTGGCCCCTGTTAATGGATGCCAACAGCAAAGACACGACCGCACGTCTGAACGCCATTCAGGCCCTGGGCAAGCTGCTGGACCGGCGCGCGATTCCGGCACTGGTACGCATGCTTAAAGACGCACCGGAACTGACTCCCGAGGTTCTGAAAACCCTTCAGCAGTTTCACGACCCGCTTGTGATCCCCGCGCTGGTTGAAACTGCGCTGTTTACTGAACTGGCCCATTTGCGCGAGCAAGCCCTGCTGGATGCCCAGCAGCTGAGCCTGAACAAAACGCTGCAGGCCCTGTCCGACTGGCTGGATTCGGATAATAGACATTACGCCCAACGGGCCATCGAGGTCCTGCATCACTTACCCACTGAAGACTGTCACCCGATTTTGCTGAAAGCCCTGGAGCATAGCGACAGCTGGGTGCGCACCGTGGCCCTGCTCAGCTTATCTGGACGCAAAGTAGCAGCACCTGCCGACCGCTTAAAAAACCTTCTGAGCGCAGCACAACCGCAGGATCTGCAAACAGCCGCTCTGGAACAGCTGATGCGCTATCACCCCGATCAAAGCATCCAGGAAATGGCCACTTTTGCTCAGGCCGAAGCCGACTGGCAACGTCTCAGCGTTGCCAGTCATCTGCATTATCTGCCCGAACACATTCTGGACCAGAGCTGCGAAAGCTTTCAGACCCTGCTGCATGACAGCAGCAGCGATGTGCGCGAGGCTGCCATGATGAGCATTGGCAAAATGCCTTATGCCAACTGCCTGCCCTTTTTAATACAGGGCACAGCAGATGAAGACAGCTGGGTACGCCAGGCTGCAGTCGCAGGTCTGGAGCAGCATCTCGACCCCCAGGCCACCGAAAACCTGCTCACATGCCTGGCAGAAGACAGTGACTTTCTGGTCCGGGCACGGGCAGCCGAAGCCCTGGGCAAACACATCAGTCAGGCCAGCTGGCAGGGCCTGAACCAGGCGCTCACAGACGATAAACCGAGCGTAAGGGTACAGGCCGCTCGCAGCCTGTTTCAGCTCCACCAGCAGGGGCTGCCTGCCGAGCTCAGCCAATTTCAGACCTTGCTGCAGGACAGTGACCGCAATGTGCTGATCACCGTTCTGGAGCAATTACGCCGCACCCCCCAGCAGGGTTTACAGCAAGCGCTGCAGGGGCACCTGAGTGCCCGCGATCCGCAGATTGCCGCTGCAGCCCAGCAGGCTTACAGCGCAATCTCCTGAGCGCGTCCGCCCAGACAGCGTGCCAGAAAGGCCTCAACTGCCGCATAAAAACGCATGCGGTTATCTGGCTTGGCCAGACCGTGACCTTCATCCTCAAAAAGCAGGTACTCATGGTCCAGCCCTTTGGCCTGAAGGGCTGCCACAATCTGCTCGGCTTCCTGCAGGGTCACGCGCGGATCGTTGGCCCCCTGGGCAATCAGCAGCGGAATCTGAATCTGGTCTACAAAAAACAGCGGCGAACGCGACTGCAAAAATTCGGGCTCAGTATCGGGATCCCCCACCCGGCGCTTAAAGTTATCGAGCATGGCAGACCAGTAAGGCGGAAAGGAGGCAATCAGGGTCAGCAAACTGCTGGGGCCCACCATATCCACCGCGCAGCAGAAGCGATCTGGCGTAAAGGTCGCACCAACCAGAGCGGCATAGCCGCCATAAGAGCCGCCATAAATGGCCACGCGCTGCGGATCCACCCAGCCCTGGGCCACCGCCCAGTCGACTGCATCGAGCAGGTCCTGATGCATTTTGCCGCCCCACTCGCGATCGCCGGCATTTAAAAAATCTTTGCCATAGCCGGTAGAGCCACGAAAGTTCAGCTGCAGGCAGGCATATCCCCGATTGGCCAGCCACTGGGCCTCTGCACTATAACCCCAGGTATCACGCCACCAGGGCCCGCCATGCACGTTCAGCACCAGTGGGAGCTTTTCGCACGGCATACCCGGCGGAAAGGTGATATAGCCCTGCAAGGGCAGGCCATCGCTGGCCTGTAGCTGAATCGGCTCCATGTGAGCCAGCGTATAATCGGCCAGGGCCGGCTGATGGGCAAACAAGAAGGTCATTGTCTGTTGCTGGCGGTCGTAAGCATAATAGTGCAAAGGGGCATTGTCAAAATCATAGGCCACCAGCCAGATCGTGTCTGCATCATCGCGATTCATCACCTGAAAATCACCCGCGGCAAAGGCCTTTAAAAAAGCAAAATCGTCGGCCACCGCCGGGTCCAGCACCTGCCACTCTTCGCGGGCCCGTGTAAAGCAAACCGCCTGTACCGCGTAGGTATCGGGATGTACAAACAGCTGGCTGAGATCATAGTCTGGGTCAGCAGCCAGCACGGTACGGGTCTGTGTGGCCAGATCCAGGGCCACCAAAGCGGTGGTGTTCAGGCCCTGAGAGTCCATCATAAACAGGGTCTGGCCATCACGCGAAAAATGCGACGGACTGCTGTTAAGACTGTCTTCCATGCCCCAGGTCTGCAAGGTCTGCCACTGCGCCTGCGCACTGTCGCGGTACCAGAGCGCCATCCCGCCATCTTCCGTTGCCGCCAGCGCCGCACGCACATCAAAATGACTGTCAGCCACCCAGCCCAGCACATTGCCCGGATTTTCGGCGCGTTTTTCGAGTGCGCCGTTCTGCAGATTCAGGCAGTAGATATCGTGGGCCTGGGGGTTATCCAGGTTCATGGCAATCAGCAGCTCATCGCGCCGGTGTCTGTCGCGCTGAATCACCTGGGTCTGGACATTTTCAAAAGGGGTATAGTCCTGCACGCTGCCATCCGCCAGACTGACCCCATAAAGCCGCCAGTTTTCGTTTCCGCCACTGTCCTGCAAATACAGAATCCGCGTGCCGTCAGGCGCCCAGAAATAGCTGCGCACACCCCGATCGCGGTCACGGGTTAACACACGGTCATCATTTTCGCCAACTGTACGAATCCAGACATTCAGCACCCCCTGATCGGGTGCCACATAGGCCAGCAAACGCCCATCCGGTGACAGCCGGGGTGAAAGATAGCGCGGGTTACCAAACAGAACCTCACGGGGGATCAAGGGGACTTCAGTCATGATTCAACTCCTTCAGTTTCAGGTTTACGGGCCACCAGGGCCAGAACATAATGCCAGTGAGACGGCATATAAGCATCCAGACAACGATCCAGCTGCGCCAGTTGCCTGCGTTGTGCAACCGTCCGACCCAGCAAGCCTGTCAGACCAAAACTGGTCTGGTGACAGTCTGTAAAATCTTTCAGCAGGGCCAGCCAGTCATTGGCCGGCAAATACTCCCAGCCACCTGACCAGGGCACATAACGCTGGCGCAGCCAGCCGTGCAACGGGTGGCCCTGCAGGTTTTCAGCGGCCAAAAACCAGCCGCCCGGCTTCAGTACCCGCCGGATTTCATTGATAATCAGCGGTTTGGGGTCTTCCTGCGCATTTTTGCGAATCCCCCCCAGCACGGATTTGCAGCAGACAAGATCCAGACTCTGGTCGGCATAGGGCAAAGCGCGGGCATCAACCGTATCGTAGAGCATTTTCACACCATAATCCTGATGCAACTGGCAGACCTGCGCATCAGGCAGGCGCAGATTGGAGTAAATGGCACGGGCTCCCTTAAGCGCCAGATACAGCGACAGCCCGCCGCCAGCGGCACCCAGTTCAAGCGCGGTCCAAT
The DNA here is from genome assembly GCA_015272195.1 of Candidatus Sericytochromatia bacterium. GTDB lineage: Bacteria > Cyanobacteriota > Sericytochromatia > UBA7694 > UBA7694 > JACYMC01. The sequence goes on along the minus strand of JACYMC010000173.1, from coordinate 84,867 downwards.
CCGTCAGACGACGGGGCAAATGCTGGTCCCAAAATTCCAGCGCACGCTGCCAGTTCAGGGTATCCCACCCCAGAACGGCCTCAGCCAGCCGGGGGTGGGTCACGGCTCGATCACCTGGCGGCTGACCAGATGCCAGCCCTGGGCAGAGCCCACCAGACGATCTTCCAGCAAAATCCAGGCGGACTGGGCCTCCTGGCGCGGCATGGCATAACGCAAACGGGCCGCGTTCAAATCACGTTCCACCTCTACAAAGCGCAACTGCTCAAAACGTACCGGCCAGGGCGGCGGTGGAATCATAGGCGCTTCAGGATGCAAGCTGTCAAAACGATGGGCCGGATTTTTCAGGTGCTGGGGCACAGCGTCCCAGTAGGCTTTCAGTGCCGCCACAGGGTAGGGATAACCCGTTTGCACGTACAGATCACGCACGCCTGAGCGAACAAGCTGCTGAGCCTGAACCTGCCACTGCTGGGCTTCTGGCAGCTGATTCAGCTGCGTATAGACAGCGGCCAGCTTTTGATACAGATTAAACACCTCATAGCGGTGCTGGGGTAAATAACGCTCATAGCGCGCCAGCTGCTCAGGCGGAAATGCCGCCGCACCCTGAAGATACGTTTTTAAAGCCTGCTGGGGCTGATCCATCTGATTGAGATAGACATCACCCAGCTGGGTGTAATAGACCGGGTAGCGGTAAGGGTTCAGCGTCTGGCGGCGCAGCAGCAGGGCCAGCGCCTCAGCCGTCTGATTCTTTTGCAGCAGAAGCCCACTGGCAAAACCATAATATTCACCGTTATAGGCATCCAGCTCAATCGCCCGCAGCGCCATCTGATAGGCTGTTTCAGACTCTTCGAGGGCCTGCCAGCAGCGTCCCAGACTGTAATAGTGCCGTGCAGAAGGCCAGGGTGCCAGACGACGGGCACGCTCCAGCAAAGGCAAAGCCGCCTCATAATCTTGTGATTCAAGGGCCTGGGCTCCCCGGGCATAAGCCTGGGCAGACGCCAGATTCAGCAGAGGAATCAAGCCCAGCAGCACAGCCACAAAGGCCAGCGTTACCGCCGTGACACGCTGCTGGCCAGGCTTTATCGCAGGCTCTGACAAACTGTCAGCAGGCTCAGGCTCGCTCTGTGCGCTGGATGCGGTCTCTAATGGCACCAGACCCAGACCCAGCAAAACAAAAAACAGAATCGGAATGGCACTGACGCTCCAGTCAATATCAAAGGCAATATGAATCAGAGAAGCACTCAAAGCGCCCAGCACGCCCAGACTGAAGGGGTTCGGCTGACGCCAGAGAGACCGCAGCCCCTGGCTGATCCAGAGCCCCAGGGCCAAAAACCCCAGCACACCGACTTCAGCAAGAGTCTGCAGGTAATAATTGTGGGGATTAATCGAATAATAACCCGCCGTCTGCTGATAGGCCGGCAGGACTTTGGCGTAAGTATTGGGTCCAGTACCCACCAGCGGATCATCGCGAAAAATATCCCAGGCGGCCAGTAACAGATCCATGCGCCAGCGGGCAGCACTTTCTTTGAAGATGCTCAGATCCAGCAGGGTTTGCAGTCGGGGCAGGATCAGCTCCAGGTTGAGCAGAACCAGGATGCCAGCCAGCAAGCCACCTGCCGCAAAAACCAGCCAGACTGCACGCTGCCGAAACGCACTGCGGTTAAACAGCATAACCATGCAGACCGCAATGCCACCGGCCAGCCAGCTGCTGCGGGAATTGGTCATCACCAGGGCCGCCAGCAGATAGGTAAAAGCCAGCCAATAATACAGGCGGGCGCGCATGTGCCGGGCCTGCAAGCCAAGGTGCAGGCTTAAAGGCACCAGCAAAAGCAGATAACCCGCCAAATCGTTGGTGCGGTAAAAGGTGCCACTGAGCGCCTGACCATCAGAACGAAGCCACCAGCCCATGGCCACCATCAGACAGCCCAGCACAACAATACCAGACAGCACAAAGTACGTCGCACGCTCAGGGTCCTTTTGCAGACGCAAGGCCAGATATACAGACAGCGTCAAAGCCATGTACATGGCCAGACGCAGGACTTCTTCGAGACTGGCCAGCTGGTTAACCGAAAAGATCCAGCTCAGCGCCAGCGCCAACAACCAGAACAAACCCACAAGCAGCAGCGGAAAATCTGGTACCAACCGGGCGCGCTGATAGCGCCAGAGCAGCCAGGTCACATTGAGCAGTAAAGCGGCAGCCGCCACTTGCACAATGGTTTGGGCGTGCAGATAACGCCCACCATAATTAAACGCAGACCAGCCCAGAACAAAAAACAGCAACAAGGCCAGCAAAACAGTTTCCCAACGCCGGAGCTGTGACACGCAAGCCTCCCCATAACTCGTCAGCGCAACGCACTTTAGCACACATTAGACCACATCTATCACAGATAAACCAAGCCGGAAGGCGCTATAATAGCGCCTGAATTCAAAGCAATCAATGCGCTGGAGTCCTCCAAACCCGTGATAAACAAAGCCCTCCTCGCCATGCTGGCCCTGCCTGCCGGTACCTGTCTGAGCCTTTTTTTTGGACGTTACGCCCTGCAATTTCTGCGCCGCCTGAAACTGGGACAGCATATCCGTGAAGAAGGCCCTCAGTCCCATCTGAGCAAAGGTGGCACGCCAACGATGGGCGGCACTATCTTCTTATTACCGGCCCTGGCACTGACACTTTTGCTGGCAACTTTCAGTCTGCACACCCTGGTGCTGCTGCTGAGCGTTTTGCTGATCACGGGCCTGGGCTGGATCGATGACTGGCAAAAAGTGGTGCTTAAAAACAACAAAGGCATCACCCCCCGCCAGAAAATGGCCGGCCAGCTCGCCATCGGCGGAGGGCTGGGTCTGTATCTGATGCTGGGTGTTCCCGACTTCAGTCCCGCTCTGCAAATCCCCTTCAGCAGCCACAGCCTCAGTCTGGGCTGGTTTTACCCTGTGTTTGCGATGTTTTTTTTCAGCGCCAGCACCAATGCGGTCAACCTGACCGACGGCCTGGATGGTCTGGCCACCACGCTGGCGATTATCAGCCTCGGGGCCGTGGTCAGCATCCTGATCCTGCAGGGCGGACTGGATAATCACACCGTCTATCCGGGCATTGTATTGGGCCTGAGTACCCTGGGCGCTTGTATTGGGTTTTTGTGGTACAACAGCCATCCAGCCCAGGTCTTTATGGGCGATACGGGCTCACTGGCGCTGGGCGGCATTCTGGCCGTGCTGTGCATGCTGGGCGGCCTGGAGCTGTGGTTTGCCATTATTGGTCTGGTGTTTGTTGCCGAAACCCTGTCGGTGATTATTCAGGTCGCGTATTTTAAGCGTACGCGCAAACGGATTTTTCGCATGAGCCCCCTGCATCACCACTTTGAGCTGGGTGGATGGAAAGAAACCCAGATTGTCAACCGTTTTGGCATTGTTGGTTTTCTGCTGGCGTTTGGCTCTGTTTTCATTTATTATGCTACCCATTTGCCTGTAACAGGATAAAAGGGTCATGCATATGTCAACTTCACTTAGCCATCTTCAACCGGGTCAGCGCGTTGTGATTCTGGGCATTGCCCGCAGTGGCATGGCCGCTGCGCGCTTTTTAAAAGAACGTGGGTATCAGGTTGTGCTCAGTGACTCAGGCCCCTTAAAGCCTGAGTATCAGAATGAGTTGGCTGCACTGCAGATCGAATGGGAATGTAACGGCCATACCAGCGAAACACTGCGTCAGGCAGATCTGATGGTGGCCAGTCCGGGCATTCCGCTGACGGCCATGCCCTATACCTTTGCCCGGCAGCACCAGATTCCGGTCGTCAGCGAAATTGAGCTGGCCAGCCATTTTATCCAGACCCCCATTCTGGCTATCACCGGCAGCAATGGCAAAAGCACGACTGTTTCTTTGCTGCAGGCCCTGCTGAACCAGGCAGGTTATCGCAGCGCGGCCTGCGGCAATTTAGGCACACCCCTGATCAGCTATGCCGAAAAAAAGCTGGATTACCTGGTTCTGGAAGTCAGTTCTTTTCAGCTCGAAAGCACCTATAGCCTCAAGCCACAGATTGGTATTTTACTGAACCTCTATGAAAACCACCTCGACCGTCACGGCGATATGCCCAGCTACTTTGCTGCCAAGGCCCGTCTGTTTCAGGCCCAGGGACCTGAAGATCATGCGATTTTAAACGCCGGATCCGTCTGGTGCCAGCTGCTGGCACCGCAGTTGAAAGCCCAGGTCCACTGGTTTGAGCCTCAGGCCGAAGCACTGATCTACCAGGGCCAGCATCTGATGGATCTGAGCGAGATCAAGTTACCCGGTGCCCATAACCTTGAAAACATCCAGGCCGTTATGCAGGCCGCTGAAATTCTGAACCTGCCAGCAACAGCTCTGCGTCAGACCTTCAGCCAGTTCAGCGGCATCCCGCACCGTCTGGAGGGGCTGGGCAGCTGGGCCGGGCGCATCCTGATCAATGATTCCAAATCCACCAATTATCTGGCCACCCAGAAAGCGCTCGAAAGCTTCACACAGCCGGTGGTGCTCATTGCGGGCGGCCAGGACAAAGGCGGTGACTTTGGCCCTCTAGCGAACTGCATTACAGCGCGTGCCCGTCATGTGGTGCTAATGGGCGAGTCCGGCCCTTTATTTCAACACCAGCTGCAACAAAACGGTTATAATCAAGTCAGCCTGGTACAGGGCATGCAGGCAGCGCTTGCACAGGCCTGTGCAGTGTCTCAGCCGGGGGATGTGATTCTGCTTTCGCCAGCCACAGCCAGCTATGATGCCTACCAGAACTTCGAAGAACGAGGAGACGACTTCAGAAAGCACGTTGCGGCATGGGTTTCAGAAAGGCCTGAAGACCATGCCCAGTCATAGTCTGAAAAAACGGCATATGGCCCAGCAAAAAGTTCCCGATGCTGCTCCGGCAAAACTTACCCGACGTAAAACCAGTCCCCAGCCGTCGCTTCAGCACGTGGATTATGTTCTGGTCTGGCTCCTGTTTATTCTGAGTGTCATGGGCCTGATTGCCATTCTCAGCGCCAGCGCACACGTCGCTCAGGCGCAGATTGGTGACGCCAGCTTTTATTTTAAAAAGCAGCTGATCGGCATCGGCCTGGGGCTGGTGGGCTTGCTGCTGGCGCTGCGCATCAATATCTACGACCTGCCTTACTGGCTTAAACCCCTGATGGCCATCACCCTGATTCTGCTGATCTGTACCCATATTCCCGGTCTGGGCCTGACGATTAAAGGTTCCTCACGCTGGCTCAACCTGCCGCTGATTCGTTTACAGCCTTCTGAGCTGGCCAAACCCATGGTGGTGATTTATCTGGCCAGCATTCTGAGCAATCCCCAGTTCAGCCGCCTGGCACTGCTGGATAAACTGATCGCCTTTTTACCCGTTGGAGCCATGATGGCCATCATTCTGAAACAGCCCGATCTGGGCACCACCATGGTCATCGGCGCCATTGTGATGGTGATGTATTTCACGGCGGGTACCGCCTACTGGAAAATTCTGGGCGTACTGGGCGCGGGCTTCACAGCATTTGGCATCTTCAGCTGGAGCACACCCTACCAGCAAGCCCGCATTACCTCCTGGCTGGACCCCTGGGCTGACCCCCAGGGCACCGGCTTTCACCTGATTCAGTCCATGATTGCCATTGGCTCCGGCGGCCTCGTGGGCAGCGGCTTTGGCCAGAGTGTGCAAAAACTTTTTTATCTGCCCGAACAACACACCGACTTTATTTTTGCCGTAATGGCCGAAGAGTTTGGTTTTATCGGCGTCTGTATTCTGCTGGGCCTTTTTGTGCTGCTGACCCAGCGGGGCGTCAGCATCGCCTGTAAAAGTCCGACACCCTATCTTAAGCTGATGGCCATGGGCCTGGCCTGCATGATTTCGATTCAGGCCTTTGTCAATCTGGCCGTGGTCACAGGCTCTATACCCACCACCGGCCTGACGCTGCCTTTTATCAGCTATGGCAGCTCTTCCGTGGCGGTCAACCTGGCAGCCATGGGCCTGCTGCTGAATATTTCACGCCATGCACCCTTTAAGACGACTGGCGAACAAGCGAGGCATCAGACATGAATATTGTGATTGCCTGCGGCGGTACCGGAGGCCATATTTATCCCGGGATAACCCTTGCCCAGACCCTGGAGGCGCAAAGCCCCACCGATATTTTGTTTATTGGCTCCAGCCTGCGCATGGAAAAAGACCTGATTCCAGCCGCAGGCTTTGCTTTTGCGGGCCTGCCCATTGCCCCTCTGCAAAGACAGAAACCACTGAAATCCCTGCGCAACCTCTGGCGCTGTACCCAGCAAGCCCAGCAGCTGTTACAACAGCATCAGACCACCGCCGTGGTCGGACTGGGCTCTTATATTACCGTGCCCACCCTGCTGGCTGCCGCCCGGCTGAAAATACCTGTGTTTCTGGTGGAAACCAACATCGTGCCCGGCAAAGCCAATCAATGGCTGGCCAGGCTGGCCCAATGGGTGGCCCTGGCCCATGCCGAAAGTGCTGCATCATTTGGCAAAACCCCCACCCACGTCACGGGCAGTCCGGTGCGCCCTGAATTTGGCAGCTACAGCCGGGCAGAAGGCGCACAGCTCTTTGATCTTGATCCGGCAGCGCCTGTTGTGAGCATTATCGGCGGCAGCCAGGGGGCGCAGCGCATCAATCAGGCTGTCACCACTGATCTCGAGGCCCTGCTGGCCATCCCAAAGCTACAGATTGTGCATGTATGCGGCGCATCAAACTATGACCAAATCAGGCAGACAAGCCCTTTATCTGCTGGCCAGCCACGGTATCGTCTGCTAAAATATGTAGATAATATGCCTGCGTTGCTGGCTTGTACTGATCTGGCTGTATCCCGGGCAGGCGCCTCGATGATAGCAGAACTGATGGTTTGCCATGTGCCGGCCATCCTGATTCCCGGAAGTTTTGGTGGCGGTCATCAGTACGATAACGCCCTCGCCGTCAAACGGGCTGGCGCAGGCCTTTTGCTTGAAGAAAAAGCTCTCACGCCGGGCAGCCTGTCTGCACAGATACAGGACGTGATAGGCAACAGAGAAAGGTTAAACACCATGCGGCATCATTGTGGTCAGCTGAACCCCAGCAATGCAGCTGAACAGATTGTCTCCCTGATCCGCAAGACCCTCCATTCCACGCAAGAGGCATTACCATGCTGAAACCCTTTAAAAAGCTCCACTTCATCGGTATTGGTGGCATTGGCATGAGCGGCCTGGCTGGCATTTTACTCAGTCAGGGTGCCACCATCAGTGGCTCAGATCTGAAGCACAACCGATTGACCCAGGAGCTGCAAGCCCAGGGCGCAACCATTTACACGGCCCACAGCGCCGAGCAGGTCCCAGCAGACGCTGACTATGTTGTGGTTTCCACCGCCATTTCAGAGCACAACCCTGAGTATATCGCAGCCCAAACGCACCGTATTCCCATTATTCACCGTTCTGCCGTGCTGGCCCATCTGCTGGCAAAATCCCGCGGCATTTCCATTACCGGTACCCACGGCAAAACCACCACATCTGCCCTGATGTCGCTGATTCTCTATGATCAGGGCCTGGATCCAACCATTGTGATCGGTGGCGAAGTGCCCCAGCTGGGAACCAACGCACGCGCCGGTCAGGGCGCTTTCACTGTCGCAGAAGTTGACGAAAGCGATCAGTCTCTGCGACAGCTCAGCAGTGAAATGGTGCTGATCACCAACCTGGAAGTGGATCACCTGGACCATTACAAGGGTCTGGACGAAATCATTGAAGCCGTGATGGAGTTCCTCAACAACCAGCCCCCGGCGGCCCGGATTTTTGTCAACCTGGATGATGCCGGCGTGCAGGCCCTGCTGGCAGCCCTGCCTGAACACAAACGCGCCCAGTGTATCAGCTTTGCACTCAAGCACCCGGATGCTGACTACCGTCTGAGCGCCCCGCCCGAACTGCTGACCAGGGGCTCACGCTTCAGCATTGCTTACCAGGGCCAGAGCCTGGGCAATTTTGAAATCGGCATCCCGGGCCTGCACAATATTGCCAACGCCCTGGGCGCTCTGGCCTGCAGCCATTATCTGGGCCTGGATCTCAACCAGCTGGCACAGACCCTGAAAGCTTATCAGGGCGTCAAGCGACGCTTCCAGCACATCGGGGATCTGCCCGGCGGCGTAAGCGTCATTGATGACTATGGCCACCACCCGTCTGAGATCAAAGCCACCCTGACCACGGCACGCTTACAGCAACGCCCTGTCACCGCTGTATTTCAGCCTCACCGCTATAGCCGAACGGCTGCTTTACTGCATGACTTTGCGGCTTCCTTTGAACAGGCCGATCGGATTATTCTGACCGATATCTATGCGGCGTCTGAAAACCCGGCTGATTTTGTGATCGATATTCATGATCTGGTCAGCCAGACCCGGGCGCTGAATCCTGACAAAACCGTCCTGTACTTTCCTGATCTTGAATGCATCAGCCAATACCTGCTGGCCAATTTGCATGAGCAGGAACTGATACTGACCATTGGGGCAGGGAATATCACAGAGCTTTCAGGACTTTTGCTGGCGGGAAAGCCAGCGGCCCCCAATTCAAAAACTGAACAGGAAAACAATATTGTTTACGCACCCATTCAGCGCGGGCCCCAGCGCCAGGTTGTCTGACAGTTTTATATCCGGGAAGTCTCTTGCCCCTTTTACTTCCTGGCGAATTGGTGGGCCTGCCGAATGGTATGTTGCACCGGGCAGCGAAAGTGAAATCCAGCAGATTCTGAAGCTGACCCAGACCCAGGGCATACCACTGACTATCCTGGGCGGCGGCTCCAATGTTCTGATCTCTGATCAGGGGTTGCCGGGACTGGTGATGCATATTACCCATCGTTTTGCAGACTTTGCCTTTTTACCCGATGGCCGTGTACGGGCCCAGGCCGGCGTCAGGCTGGGTACCCTGATCAAAAAAGCCATCAGCATGGAACTCAGCGGTATTGAGCAGCTCTGGGGTATTCCGGGCACCGTGGGCGGTGCGGTCACGATGAACGCCGGTGCTTGCCAGACCGAATTTTTTGACGTGGTCGAAAGCATCACCAGCCTCACCCCTTCGGGTCAGAAGGTGGTGCGGCGACGCGATCAGATTCAGCACGGCTACCGCTGGAGTGATTATAAATTCAATGCTGAAATTGTCCTGGAAGCCACGATCCGACTGCAGCCCGCCGCTGCAGAAGCCATTCAGGAACGCTTTGACGCTGCTGACGCCCGCCGCAAACCCCAGCACGATATCCGCCAGCCCAACTGCGGCTCTGTTTTTCGCAATCCGCCCGGCGATTATGCCGGACGTTTGATTGAACAGCTGGGCGCCAAAGGGCGTGTTCAGGGCAAAGTACAGGTCTCACCCAGCCACGCCAATTTTATTGTCAACCTGGGCAAAGCTTCGGCCCAGGATGCCTGTCAGCTGATTCGCAATCTGCAGCATGAGGTCTGGCACAAAAACCAGATTCTGCTGGAGCCCGAAGCCATTTTTCTGGGCGAGTTCTGAGGCCGTGCCCCGGCGTTCTTCAGCCAGACACATGCCCGACTATCTGGGCATCATGGCCGCCATGGTGATGGCTTCGTGCCTGTGGATGATCTGGACGGCCCACTTCTGGTGGATTCAGAATATCGAGATTCGCGGCAGCAGCCCCCACACCCAGGCCTGGCTCGAGCAGCTTGTCAGCGCGCAAAACATCAAGGGTCAGCATGTCCTCAGACTCAATCCGCTGACCCTTAAAGACCTGGCTGAACAAAACCCGCTGGTCCAGACCGCCCAGTTTGAAAGAGAGCTGTTGCCCACGCGGCTGGTGATCAAAGTGCAGGAACGCAAGGCCGCTTATCTGATTCTGCATGAAAAAAAGCATTACGCCTACAGCGTCAACGCCAGCAGCGTCATCGATCATGAAGGGGTGGTGCTGCCGCTACCGGCCAGCCATGCACCCAAAAGCCTCTTACAAATCAGTGCCGACCCGGGGCTTTTGCAAACCGTACTACCCACCCCAAACCTGGACTTGCTGCGCCAGCTCGAAACCCTGCAGTCTCAGGGGCGCCTCCAGGTTGACGGCGTTTTTAATATCAGTAATCCCCAAAACCTGATTCTGCATCTGAATGAGCGCAATTTAAAAGTGTGGCTGGGCCGGGCAGAAGATCTGCCGGTCAAGCTGCAACTGATTGAAGCCAGTCTCAAAACAGCCGAAAAAGAACAGGCCGACATTGCCTATCTGGATTTGCGTTTCTGGAAACACCCGGTTATCAAAACACGCTGAAATCCCACTGCGAAACCCCACAATTTATAGTATAATTGCCAGTACTGAAAAACAAATCAACCAGTGGAACAAGCGCTAGCCCAGAGCTGTGCATGGCCTCCTGCAACACAGCCCACAGCGAATGAGCGAAAGAGAAGGTAAAATCCTGGCATGGATGCAATGAACAGATTATCATCAGTCGCAAACATCAAAGTCGTCGGTGTTGGCGGCGGCGGCGGCAATGCCGTTAACCGCATGGTCTCAGCCGGTCTGAACGGCGTTGAGTTCATTGCGATCAACACCGACGCTCAGGCCCTGGAGCTCTCCCAGGCCGAATACAAAATCCAGGTCGGCCAGAAGGTGACCCGTGGCCTCGGTGCAGGGGGCAACCCTGTCGTGGGGCAAAAAGCCGCCGACGAAAGCCGCGATGAAGTCGCCGCAGCCCTTGAGGGTGCCGATATGGTTTTTATTACCTGCGGCATGGGCGGCGGTTCAGGCACCGGTGGTGCCCCGATTGTGGCCGAAATTGCGCGCCAGCAGGGCGCACTGACCGTCGGTGTTGTCACCCGCCCCTTTACCTTTGAGGGCCGCCGCCGCTGGAGCCAGGCCGAAGAAGGCATCAAGAGCTTCCGCGAGCAGGTCGATACCCTGATTGTGATCCCCAACGATCGGCTGCTGACCGTGGTCGAAAAGCGCACCTCGATCCAGGAAGCCTTTCAGGTGGCCGACGACGTGCTGCGCCAGGGCGTGCAGGGCATTTCAGACATCATCACCATTCCGGGCCTGATCAACGTTGACTTTGCCGATATCAAAGCCGTGATGGCCAGCGCGGGCTCCGCCCTGATGGGCATTGGTCACGCCAGTGGCGAAGGCCGAGCTGCTGCCGCCTCCAAAGCGGCCATTGCCAGCCCGCTGCTGGAAGCGTCGATTGAAGGCGCCAACGGCATTATCTTTAACGTCACAGGCGGTTCCGATTTGACCCTGTTTGAGGTTAATGAAGCTGCTGAAGTGATCTATGGCGTGGCGAGCCCTGACGCCAACATTATCTTTGGCGCCGTGATTGATGAGCGGCTGCACGGCGAGCTCAAAATCACCGTGATTGCCACCGGCTTTAAAGATCAGAAGCATCCCCTCAACCGCCAGGCCGAAAAAGCCCGTCCGGCACCCACGCCTCAGCCACGCCCCAATCCACCGGCTGCCAGCTATACACCGCCCCCGGCACCACCGGCTCAACCCGCAGCACCCCCTGCTGCGCCGGCATCAGGCAATGGCTCAGCCCCGGCGCCCGTGGCGCAGCACCCCCAGCCGGCAGCCCCGCCACCCGTACAGGCGTCGGCCCCTGTACAACAAGCCACACCACCGGTGCAGCAAGCACCGCCACCGGTTGCCGCTCCGGCGCCGCCGGTTCAGGCTCCGCCGCCACCCCCTCCGGTGCAGCAGCCTGCGCCGCCACCCGTGCAAGCCACACCGCCCAATAATAATCCGCCACCGGATCAGCTGGAGCTGCCCCCCTTTTTGCAGCCCCGACGTTAAGCTGACACCTTAGCAAGCTTAAACCCTGATTAAAGCTGATGTTCAAAGCATCAGCTTTATTTTTTTTAAGCTGAACACCTATTTACAAAACTTAAACCCTGCGCCTATAATAAGATCATCAAACGAATCCATGTGTTTGTTCTCTCAGATGTCGTTAGTGTAAGTGGAACCCGGCTGTCTTTCTCTCTCAGGACAGTTCGATGATTATCGCAACAGGTCGCAGGAACCCACCTGCTTATCCTGTGCACGCGATAGCTAAATCATGAATGCCAGGCTTCCTGCATGGCCTTTTCCCACACGCTTTCGTCAGCAGGTGAACGCGCACAGACGATGTGGGGAAAGAGATGCATGCGCAAGCACCATCATGAATCAGGCCTGGCCATCGCAACCGTGCTCATGTTAACAACCGTTATGCTTTTGCTGGGTGCAGCCTCAACGCGGCTGGTCATTCAATCACTCAAAGACACCAGCAAAGAATTTACAGACCACGCCCAGGCCAGTAACGTGGCGCAAGCCGGTCTTCAGGATGCCATTGGCTGGTTCAAGAATCAGGATCAACAACCCGTTCAGGCTCCTGCTTCTTCCAGCTGTGCAGATGAAGGTTTTGCTCCGGTTTACAGTGATGACGAGCTGGTTTCTGAAACGATCGATGAGAGCCAGGGTATTGTGCGGGATTATCAGATCTCCGGCAATATTTATGGACGCTATATTGTTCCCCGCAGCGACTGCAGCACAGCCAGTACACAGCTGGTTCGGGATGTCAGCGTGCAACGTGCCAAAACAGCCGGCAGCAGCATTCCCAACGGCACGGTATGGTCAATTTTCAGCGAAGGCATTGTTTATATACGCAACGACTTCACCAAAAACAGTGATTCCTACAGCTTTAATACCGGCCCTGAAGACGCGCCCAACCGCATTTTAAGCCGTGCTGCTGTTAAAAGCGAAATTGTGCGTATTGCCATGCGCGCCCCCACTTCGCCCGTCAGCGTGACTGCATCCAGTGGCGGCCATACTTTTGGCAGCCGCTGCCATCTGATTGGTGACGATGATGCAACCAGCGCCATCAATTATTTTTCAGGTGGTTCTTTGCCTTCAGCAACCTTAATTACACCCGGCGGCCTTGCCATGCGGGAGTCAAACCCAGAACAGCTCACAACCGAAGTCTTTTTTGGGGTGACAGACAATGAGCTGAGAGGCTTATCAGACCGTGTTTACACCAATGTCAACAGCCTGCCCGAACGCTTGCCCTTTTCGATCACCTATCTGCAGGGCAATTTTACCTTTACACCAGAAAAGCCTCTGGCAGGAGAGGGCTTGCTTTATGTCAATGGCAACCTGACGTTGAAAAACAACAGCAACTCCCTGTTCACCGGCATCATTTATGTTACTGGCCAACTGACTGTTGGGCGCGATAACTCCCTCAGTGGGGCCGTTATCACCGGTCGCATGAACTGTAATGCCACGTCCGGCAATACCAGTATCGAATACAATCACAATATTGTGCGCAACACCCAGAACAGACTGGGTCTATACCGCGAAAACAACCTTTCCTATTCAATCATTGAGGTGGAGTGAGTATGATCCAGCGAAACAAGAAAAAAGGGACCAAAACCCGCAATCAACGCGGTTTTTCTTTGATGGAAGTCCTGGTGGCAAGTGCCATGCTCTCGGTGGCTGTGGGCGGCGCTGTGGCGGTCCAAACCACGGTCATGCAGCGCACCACCAGCGTTAATGATCGCACCTTTGCTGCTCAGAAAGCCACACAAATGTTCGAGGAGCTGCGTTCCTTTGTTCAGGCCAACCGTGAAACGGATATCAGCAAACTGCAGAACTTCAGTGACGGTTCCCGCTTTAACAATGTTCTGAGTACCGAACGCAAAGAGGTCGATAGCCCTGACGGTCTGGTTTCCAGATCGATTGACGATCCGGGGGATCCGATCAGCGCCAACCAGCGCAACAGCGGTAAGTGGAAGTTTGTACGCCAGGTTCAGGTCAACCCGGTACCTAACGACGAGTTTGCCCGCTTTGTCAAAGTGTCTGTCTGGTATGCCGATCCCAACAATAACGATTTGCCGGTTGGTTATGATCCCAACAGTAACGAAGACCTGCCCAAACCCCTGGCATCTGTGGCTGGTATCCTCAAAACCAACCTGACCGCCGCCCCCCCAACCCAGGTGGTTGATGTCTTTATTCTTGCCATGGAAAACGCCCCCAGCTGGTGGGTTGACCTGGCGGATCTACGCCCCAGTTTTGAGCGGACCCTGACCGATTTGGAGCAACGCAACCCTGGCTTACGTTATCGCCGCCATTTTGTCACACGTTTGGGATATGGACGCGACCCTTATTATATGCCCTACATCAACGATGCTGACGAAGCCAATGATCAGCCTTTACCCTGGATCTACCTGTATCCTGGGCGCATCAACCATAGCAGCATCAACGAGAACTACCCCCTGGCAGCCATTCGCGGACGGGTGCGTACTGACGACACCACCCGTTTTCCCCATGTCAATAACAACCACCCTCACTATGACGTGAATGGATTTAATGTGCCCGGACACGCTACAGGTTACCGCCCCTACGCCATGGCCGACCAGTTTAACCACGTCATGCGCTGGCCCGAACAACTGGCCATGGAAAAACGTCTGTCCACTACAGATCCCTTCTTTGCGCGCAACCCCTCACTGGTCAACTTCCTGGAAGATCTCAACACACCCTTAAACGATAACGGTGACCCCATGCAGGGCGGTGAAATGCGCTATCGCAACGCGATTGTCATCAATCTGCACGGCGAATTGCTGCCTTTGCCCCCGATCCGCAACTACTCTGACCCGGCCAAGCAGCCCGATCAGATCGCTCTCAAACTGAACGGTACGCCCGCACCCGATGTGGCCAGCCTCCCTGCCGCCAAACAAAGCAACGGCGATACCGAAATAGACCCCAACTACGTTTCACTGCAAAACAAACGCGTGGTCAGTCATCCAGAAAATCTGCGTTACGACAATGGCGCAGAAGTCGCCTGGCGTGTCTATGCATACGAGCAGCTTAACCCTGGCGAAAACCGTCTGAGCAACCCTGGCGACACAGGCTACAGCAGCTCCGTTAGTCCAGAAGACCACTCGATTCCCAAAACCTCACTCTTTATTCCCACCATCGGTCAGGGGCCTAACTATAACGACTTCACCCGACCCGGCTACCTGCGTTACCCCAATTTTACGCCCGCAGACTTTACGTCTACCAATAACCCCCTCAAAATTGAACGCATTGTGGGCGGCGAAAACGTGCGCTACCGGCGCTGGAGCACCGACAGCAGCCGGCATGAGGGGCGTACCAACGTCAGCCGGATTACCGATAACCACGATCCGAGCTGCACCCCTGGTGCGACTGAAACAGATTGCCTTTACCCCGCCCGCATCCTGGGCCAGACGTCCGCGCCCGCAACAGGCACCACCCTGACGCTGAATACCTGGAGCTCTGACCTGGCGGGCGCCAGCCTCACAGATGCCAGAGACGACCTCAGAGGTCAGCTGATCGTGCTCGATCCCGGCGGAGCCAATGAGCAGATCGTCAGAATTAACGAGGTGAATGCCATCTCAGGACCCACAGCCGTTATTCAAACCAATCAAGCACTCTCCGTCCCTGCAGGGGTGACGGTCACGCGTCATCGCGACTTCAGCGTTGAAGCCATTGACGAAACGATGATGGGAGCTCCCCAGCGTGGCTATCGGGTGATGCTGTACGATACGCCTACACGCCATCCTATCGGCCCCAGCAACACGGGCTTGCGCAAGGACCGCCGCTTGTACGGACTGGAATACATTCCCGCACCCGTTGCAGATGACGGCACAGACTCTTTTGACGATCGCGATCTGAGAGAGGGCAATAGCGACCGCTATAAAAACACCGCGCGCTGGCGCGTGGCACTTGACACAGGCGCCAGCGTGCTGGGCAGCAATTTTAACAGCCAGCAGCTGACCCTTGAAACCCGCATCGTTCATAATGATGCTGATCCTGACGCGCCGGCAGCTTCCCGCCGGGAAGCGCCTTATCGCAACGCCCCCGACAGCGACGAGCTGGGCTGTCCGCTCACCATTCGTGAGCTTTGTGATGGTGTCTGGGGAGACGGTGATGTGCATGTGCCCAATAACCCTGCAACACCCGTCAACGAAAATGAGCGGGATATGCGCCCGCACCTGTATAACGTATCGCGAACCTACACTTATATGGGGCATATTTTCACTCTCGAAGCCACCACACCGCCGGCCAACAGCCTTTTGGTCCCCCAGGTGGAGCAGGCCCAGTACCTCGGCGATGCTTTGTATACCCCTTACCTCGATGTCAAGGTCCGCCATCGCTACAGCCGCCACTGGGGCGGCCCCAACAACAAAGGTGTAGAAGGCTTCAGCCGCAACAGCGGCCCCAGCTTCTCAGGCATTGATACGGATCTCAACTGGTACTTTCAGTTCTTTAACCATGGCCTGTTGCGCTCTAACGCTATTTACAACAGTGTTTCCGGTTACAGCAATTATTACCACGCCCTTGGCGGGGAGCTGGGTACAGACGGCACCAACGCAGTCTTTCAGATTCGTCGCCAGCCCTGGAGCCAAAGTCCCGATGGCAGCAGCGTGGCGAATAGCAACAACCTGATCAACGAGATTACAGGGGATGAACGGCGCACGATCCTGAGCACCGACGATACGACTCCCGGCGGCGGCAACGAGCGCTGGCGGGCTCAACCCACCCAAAAGGAGCTGTTTCCGGATCAGGATTATCAGTTCTGGGTGGATAACGGCAACCTACCCAACCATTCATATGTCAGTGGAACGCACAACCGCTCCAGCGCAGAGCCCACGAATAACCGCCGCTTCTTCAGATCACCGGTCGATAATGGCCCCTATGCGCTGAGCGGCACCCGGCGGCGACGCATGAAACATACTGGCTCAGGTGGTTTTATGAACGGTAACCCCACGGGCAGCGGCAATCGCCGTGTGAATCACAGCTTCACCGGTGGCAATGCGGTCTTAAACGGTGACGCCGGCGAAGCGGGCCGCCTGCTGGTCCGGGCCTTTAACCTGACCCTGCCTGACACCGTCACGTCCAATCGCCCTTTTACCATCGACTCTGGCGCAACCGGCGGGATTGGTGGTTACGGCGACCCTGAAATCAGCAGCCTGCGCAATACCCTGGGCTTTGTTAACAGCGGTGCAGGCACAGTAGACAGCACGGCCAACAGACAAAACACCTATTACCGCCACTCCAGCAGCTCCAATACTGCCAGCGGCATGGTCAAAATGACCCGCAGCGGGCGTGACGAAATGGCAGGCTATGTCTTACTCAATGGCTTTGCCAATACCTCGGGTACAGGGGTCATGCTGATGGCCCGCATGTCACAGGCCGGTACGCTGCAGACCTTTATGGATGCGGGTGACCTTTCGATACCAGGGGATGCCCCGGGCCGTACGGTTCAGTTACCGCGTATTGAGATCACCTCACCCACTGCACAACGCGCTTATGACGATCCCGCCAGCATTGAGGTCAACTTCACCACGGCCTGGAAGCGCTGGGATAACGAAAAATACTCCCAGGCTTACCCAGACAACTGGTGGGACACCACGCCCCTGGTCTATAACCTGAAGTATTCCGTCGACAACGGCCGCACCTGGCGCTATGCCGATGACGGTACTGAAGTGCCGCGTGAAATGGTAGACCAGTACAACCCAGCCAAAAGCCTGTTTAGCCCCTACACACTGGATGCGTCTGAAAAAGCCCAACCGACTGTAAACTGGGACGTCAGCACCTTGCCGCAAGGTAACTATCTGCTGCGCGCAGAGGTTTACAGAGCAGGCTTTCCTGAAATGGGCTATGGCTATCACGATGTGCTGGTGACCATCAACCGATGAGTAAAACCATAAACACCCTCAAAAGGTCCAAAGGTTTTTCACTGGTCGAGCTGATGATTGCCATGGCCATTCTGGTTACGCTGGTCGCCCTCTGCGTAAGCTTTCTGCAAACCAGCTGGCGCTCACATAACGTGACACAGCTGTATGCTGTGGTTAAAAGTGAGCTCCAGTCAGGCAGCATTCGCCTCAGCAAAGGCCTCAACCAGGCCAAAGCGGTCTTTGGCAACGACACCCTGGGGAATGCCTATCGCAATAAAATCAGCCTGAGCGATTCACCCGCCATTATCCCTGACTCAACCTTGCCAACGATTCGGGTGTCTGGTTCACTGGCTATTGAAAAAACCTGCGCTGTGTCGCCAGAGAACTTTTTTCGGGCCAACAGTGTGGGCAATGCGCTGCTGTACGCTGAACTGGATGACACCTTCAGAGATTTCAGCGGCGGCATAGACGCCCGGGTTGATGTCTATGTCTTTAAATATATTTATATCAGCGATGATACAGACTACGACATTTATCAGGGGAACAATGTGTTTCAGGGTCAGCGTTTGATTGAGTGGCGAAGTGTGCGCTTCGTCTCTGCAGAACAACTTGAACGCCTGCTGACCTTGTTCCCGGGCAGTGCGTCCACGATTCGCAGCGACTTGATTAGCAACAACATTAACTTTGCCTGGGAACGGTCTTCAGCCAATGCCAATACCGCATTTTATAATGTTGCAGGGGCTGGCACCAGTCTGAGCAGCGCAGGGGCTTCTTTTCAGATTCCCAAGGCACGCCACACCAGTGTGTTTCGCTTCCCCAGCTCATCTGATACCCGCTACAGCATTGCCTACAATCAAACACAAAGTGGAAACGGCGGCCAGACCATGAATCTCAGAAACCCCGTGCCTGGCTTTTATAACCCCACCGTGCCCTCATGCCCCCCCAACGCGCAGGACGTGATACCGGCCAGCGATACCACGCCCGCCCTGAGCCTGGGAACCTTTCCGAGGGGATTTGAAACAGCCATTGTGGGCCACAGCAGCGGCCGCTCGATTCTGATTCGCACAACAGCCGTGGGTCAAAGCAGCCATAACAGCTTTGTGGACATCACCTACCTGCACACCGCTTACGCCAGAGACCTGTAAAGCCCTTTTCATCACATCAAATCTTTGTCGGTTAGCATGAGCACATCTACAGACCCATTCAAACCAGAACCCTTCAAACGAAAAAACCTTGTTTTTGTTTTTGCTCCCATACTTCTCTGGCTCGGCTTAAAACTGAGCACCAATCTCTGGCTGGCCTGGCTTGGTTTGGGAGTCAGCGTTTTGGGGGGGTTTTTTGCCCTGCATTTGCTGAACCAGTTCAATCAACAAATGAACCGTATCAGCGAGCTGCCTGAAGCCAAAAGGCCCCAGCACAGCTTCACTAAACCCCTAACGCTAGCTGCTGCCATTTTGCTGTTAAATCTGACAGGCATCTTCTTCTTTATACAATACAGCTACTTTCCACATAGCCAGAACAGCGCTTCAATTTTTATTGTGAATCAATCGGATGAAACCATCGAAAACATTGTGATTCAATATGGTCAACTTAAAAAAGTCATTGACCGGCTGGAGGCCAATCAAAGTCAGGAGCTGGTGTTTCCAAAACAAAAAAATGTCCCCGTAACAGTCAGCCTGAAAGCGGACGATGTTGAGCGGCGGGCAGAGTTTGGTCTGGATCCCAAATTGTCTATGTCAGCCATCCGCATTGATCCGCTCAAAAATATTTTACCGGATCTTTAGTGCAAGCCGAGCTTGACAAGCCCCTCTGCCATGGGGTCTGATAAGATAAGACAGGAGGCTGGCCATGCGACTGGGAATGATGTATCTCAAAGGCGAAGACTACGAAGATCGGGGTTTTATCGCGCCGCTGTCGTTCGGCTATCTGTCGGCCTATCTTGAAACCCACCTCAACTTTCATGACACCATTCTCGAAGTCGATAACCGTGACGCGCTGCTGCGTCAGAGCCCGGATATCATTGGTCTGTCTTCGTTTACCGAAACCTTTGAGGACGTCATTCACCACGCCCGGCACTTTAAACAACTGGATGCCAGCGTGCCCCTGATCGTTGGCGGTGAACATATTTCAGCAGCCCCCGAAACCCTGCCCCCCGAAGTAGACATTGGCGTGCTGGGCGAAGGCGAAGAAACCCTGTTTGAGCTGATGCAGCTGTACCAGCGCAATGAAGCCACCCCCGAAAACCTGAGCAAAATCAATGGCCTGGTATTCTGGCACAAAGGCGAACGTATCATTACTGCCCCACGCGCCT
Source organism: Candidatus Sericytochromatia bacterium (assembly GCA_015272195.1). GTDB lineage: Bacteria > Cyanobacteriota > Sericytochromatia > UBA7694 > UBA7694 > JACYMC01. The sequence goes on along the minus strand of JACYMC010000173.1, from coordinate 64,930 downwards.
GGATCGAAGACATGGACAGCATCCCCATGCCCAATCGGGAGCTATTGCTGAAAGACACCCAGTGGCAGCAACCCATTTTTACCGCACGGGGCTGCCCGTACAAGTGCACCTTTTGCGCCTCTACCCGCTTTTGGCAGCGCACCCGCTACCACTCAGTGGAGCGAGTGATTCAGGAAATCGAGTACATCGTCAGCCATTTTCCGGATCAAAGCATTATTCCCATCAATGATGACCTCTTCCCCTTGAATAAAAAGCGCATGCGGGCCATTGTAGATGCCATCCGGGCCAAAGGCCTGCACAAAAAAGTGGGCTTTTCGCTGAACGCACGTGCCAGCGTCTTTGATGAAGAAATTGCCCGGATGATCGTGCAAATGAACGGGCTGGTGGTTTGCTTTGGCCTGGAGTCAGCCAGCGATCGCATTTTAACCGCCCTCAAAGGCAAAACCTCTGCCCGTGACAACCAGCGGGCCCTGGAAATTTGTGAGCGCTTTAATTTGCCCGTGGTCAGCAATATGATGATCGGTGTACCCGAAGAAACCGAAGAGGATATGGCCAGATCCTACTGGTTTATTCAAAGCAATCACTACCGTTTTGCCCAGCCCACCATCGCCTATGCCACGCCCTTTCCAGGCACTGAACTCTGGAAGCAAGCCCAGGATCTGGGTGCTCTGCCCCCCAACTTTGAAAACTGGGATGCCCTTAACCTCAGTTTTGAGCGGGGACGCTCTGTGTATATGAATCAGCACCTGAGACCAGAGACCTTTGAAAGCATTTACGACCGCTTTCAGGTCTTTCAGACCACACTGCAGGCCGGTAAGCAGCAACTGCATGCCTGGCTGACCAAGCGCAAATACTTTGAGCATCTCTACAAAACCCTGCTCGAGGATATCAGCATCAAAGGACCCGTTCTCGAAATTGGCTTTGAAGCGTTTTGCCTGGCCGATCTGCAGCCCGATCTGAAAGTCACCAAAATCCTCATTGCCTCAGGGAAAGCGGAACTCACGCCCATTGAAGCAAAACAGCAATACGCCACGATTCTGCTCAGCCACGCCCTCGAAAAACTGCGCGATCCGATCGCCCTGCTTCAAAGCCTGCATGCGTATCTAAAGCCCGAGGGACACATTCTGTGTATCTACTATAACGCCCGTCACCCGGCCCTGATGGAGCAACTGCTGCGCGGCAAATGGGAAGCCAGCCCCTTTGGCGTCAACCACCACCATGCCCTGCGCTTTATCAGTCACCAGAGTCTGCAGCCGCTGCTGAAACGCAGCCGCTGGCACGAAAGCCAGTCTCAGGTGCTTCTCGCCAGCCCGGTACAGATGTCAGACAAAATGCAGCAGGCCTTGCAGTTACTGAATGCAGAGGGGCAGAGCCAGCAGGAAATTCCTGTGACCTGTCTCAGCGTTTTACAAAGCCCGTCAACAAGCGCCGGACGCATACTGCGGGCTTCAGAAAAGCCCGCCCCTGTGCTATAGTACAGGGTAATTTTTAAGATCTGACCCCTGCGGATATCATGCCGGCATGAAACTAGGACTGCTTCCTCTTTTTAAACCAGAGCACTTTAAAAAAGGTGCCATACAAGCCAGTGGGCTGGAGTATTTTGCCGCCCACGCGCTATCGGAAATCGTGCCGTTTATTCAGCAGACCTTCGACAATGTCTCCCCGGTGATCGGGCTGGAGCTTAAAAGCCTGGCCAGCAAACACCCGGATGTCATTCTGCTGTGGTCCACCAGCGCCTGCTTTGAGCTGGCCAGCGCGATGGCCGAAAATATCAAAGCCTATCTGGATATTCCTGTCTGGCTGGCGGGCCCGCATATTTCATATCTGCCCCAAAGCCTGCCACCCGCTGTAGACGTTGGTATTATTGGCGAAGTGGAAGTACCGCTGAAGCAGTTGCTGGAACTCTATCTGAAACAGCCCGATGCCACAAGTGCCCATTACCGCCGGATCCCCGGCATTGTCTACCAGAGTCAGGGGCGCATGTATTCAGGCACACCGGGCCAGATGATTGCCGACCTTAACCAGTTGCCCACACCCAACTACCGTTTCTGGCTGGACTTTCCGGGCTTCAGCGCCCCTGTGATTCGGACCGCCCGGATTCAGGATAACCTGCTGACAACGCTGGCCTACGCACCGACCCGTAAGCCACGTCAGCTCAGCAGCGTCAGCCTTCTGAAGCAGCTGGAGCAAATCGTGGCCAATTATACTTTTTTGTTTCAGTCTTTGCCCCTGGAAGCCCACCAGCGCATGTATTTTTCACCGGTTTTTATTGCCGATCAGCAGTTACTGGCTTTTCCTGAACGCCTCAAAGAGCTTCAAGCCCTGATTGTGGAGCGCAAATTACACCAGCAGATCTTTTTTATTCTTTCAGCCGCTCCGGAACAGCTGACACCTGGCATTTTAAAACAGCTCAAAGCCATGAACGTGCGTAAACTCATGTTTCAGCTGGCGCCTTTTGGCCACCAGAACAAACTGTTGTCACAGGCCAGCCCGGAACGTCTGAGCCAGGTTTTGCTGGCCTGTAAAGAAATCCAGATTGATGTCCTGGGCCTGGTTTTTCTCAACCCTGAACCTCAGACATCACGCCAGCAAATGGCAGCGTTTTACCTTTACCTGCAGGATCACCACCATCTGTTTGAACGTCTGCAGACCACGCTGATGGCCCCGATTCCTGGCACACCCATGTGGGATGCTTACGCCAAAAAGCACAAGCCCGATAGCGCCACTCTGGAGCGCATGCCATGGCATGCCATGGACTGGGAAAATGTTTCACCGGAATTGCCCCTTTACCACACCCAGCTGCGCGGTGCGGTCTTTCATGAAATTTATGATGCCTTTGCCCGCCTGGGCAAAGAAAAGCAGGGCTTTATGGGCCCACATAAAGGGGACATTATCTACTGGGGGCGCGCCGTTGTGGCGCGCAGCCTGGCCAGGGAACACTTTACACCCGAAGATCAGGTGCTGGAAGTGGTCCTGCAACCAGAGACCGCCTGTAAACCCTTTCTGGAAGGCTATCACATCCAGCAATTACACGTTCGTCAGGGCCATCTGCACGGCGAATGGCCGCAAAAACCACTGGATATGCTGCTGCTGCCCGGCAGCCTGAACGGTTTGCGTCGCCCACTTGAAATACTGCGGCGACTCAGTCAGAGCCTGAAGCCAGGGGGTAAAGTCTTTTTGAGCGTGGTGAATCCGCTGTGTATTTACCTCCTGCTGAAATTTCTAGACTGGCCCGTCAAATACAGCCAGCAACACTACCCGGTTCTGCGCTGGATCACCCAGCCCCAGCTGGAAGATATGGTCAAAGCCTGTCAGATGGAAATACTGAGTATAGGTCATGCCCCAATCGAGGAAATCGAGAGCATGCGCACCCTGGTGCAGAATCTGAGTCAGCACATTGAACACTTCAGTGCCCGTCATGTCCCCCAGCACCTGCTCTATACGAGTGAAATCAAATTGCTTGCAAGGAAGTTATAAAATGCATACGCAATACCGTCAGCATATGGAAGCCAAACTGAAATCCATGCTCAAACCCGAGCAGAAAAAAATTCTTTGCCTGGGAGACCCTTTGCCTGAACTGGCAGCACTCTGTGCAGCAGAAGGCAAAGAGTTTGTCTATCTCAATGAGCTAAGCACACAATGGCAGGATATCTGTCGCGAACAGCCTGAACTGGATTTCAGCCTGCCGCCCAAAAGTTATGATCTGCTGATTGTGTATCACGCACTGGAGCAGGCCCTGGATCCTGACCGGCTCTTACTGGCGCTGCGCAAGTTTTTACAGCCTCAGGGCCAGATTTATGCCGTCACCTATAATATCGGGCATATTTCAACCATCCTCAATCTGATGAGTGAAGGCTGGGCGTATCAGGATGACGGTGCGCTGCGTGAAAACCACATCCGCTACTTTTCAAACGAGTCGCTGCGGCGTCTGCTGGATCAAAGTGGCTTTGAGTTTATTGACGAAGTGGTCTACCAGCTCCAGCAAGTCCCCACCCTGAGCCGGCAATTGTCCCAGCTGATGAAAAACCCTTATCTCAATATCCTCAGCTTTATTATGATTGGCCGTAAAATCAACACCTTTCCCTTTATTGATTTTGAAAACGACGCCGAAAAAGAACCGGCAGCTCGGCCACAGCCCCGCGAACGCGGTTAAGAGCCACCTGCTTTACTTTAACTATAGAAAAGCACCCGCAAAATGCGGGTGCTTTTTAGGTTAATACAGGATCTTACTGCCGGGGAGAAGGCGCGGTTGTGGTGGTGTAACCGCCCACAGCCAGATTGTCTCCCGTCAGCTTAATCGAGAGGTACTTGCGCAGAAAGCCCGCCCGGGGTGCGAGATAAATCGAACCACTGGTTGGAATGCGGCTGATGCGGGCCTGACGGGCGCCCGCATCATCATAAGGCACCAGGGTAAAGGTACCGGCTGTTGGCACCAAATTGATATTATAAGGCACCGCCGCACCGTCACCACCCACACCCACAGGCGTCAGGTTACCTATCGTTGGAACACGGTTCAGCTCGCCACCATTGAGCAAAACGCGCACTTCGCTATTGTCGGCAGGAATCGCCGGCAAAGCCGCATTAAGTGTCACCTGATTGCCTGCAATGCCCGTAATCTGCCGGATATTATCACCAGCAAAGTGAAGCCAGTCACCATTAGCACCAGCGGTCAAGCCAGCCACACTGACCAGGTTAATCTGGTTTGCGGCAGGACTACCGGGGGCCACAGTGGTCTGCAGGGAACGGTAAACCGGTGCACTGAGCACCAGGTTATTGCCATTCACTGAAGTAATGGTCCGCACCTGATTCAACCCGGCAAAGCGAACGGTATTGCCACTGCTAAACCCGGTGGCGTCAGCTACGGTCAGAGGCGCTGCTGATGAGCCATTGCCCGCATTGGCCGTAGCCACAGTCATGTTACCCAAGTGGTTATCCAACTCAATCCGGGGCGGTGTACCCGGTACAATCGCCGTAATCCGGCGCACTTCATTACCCAGCCGGACACGGTTGTTGACCAGGAAGCCATCAGTGCTCGTGACACCAATACCCTGGCCTGAGGTGCCGTCACCCTGCGGCGTTCCATTGTTAAGCGTCATCTGAAAAGGCGCGCTCAGCTGAAACAAAGGTTCTGTACCGCCAAAAGACGGAGTTATTTGCTGAATCTGACGTAATTGACCATTAATACGCACGCTGGCATCAACCGGGAAACGATCAGCATTTGCTAGCGTTACCTGTAAACGGCTGCTTTCTTCACCGTTGCCCGTATTGTCATTTGAAATCTGAAGCTGAGCCAGCGGAGAAGCCAGACGCACCAGATTACCACCCAGCGTCAATTCACAGGGTGCTGCATTGGCACAATTCAGACCGTTAAACAAGGCCCGGTCACCCGTAGCAAAATTGGTCGTGGCCGTCAGTTCAATCTCGCTGCCAGGCAGACCGTCGCCTTCATTGTCAGCACTCACCGCCGCAGAAGCCAGCGCCTGGGTAATGGCAATCCGATTGGTGGCAGAATTCAGTCCAGAGACCGTGCGCACCACAGAAAAGTTTTGCGTAGAGCTCAGATCACCCGGATTGCGCACATAGGTCACATTGACCGTCTGCGCACCCGTCACAAGGTCGACGCTGCCCGCAGCCACTTCAAAGCCACCGACATTCACACCATCGCTGACATTACCAGCCACTGTCGGAGAAAAGGGCACCTCACTCAGCTCAACTCTGGGGCCAGCCTGCAGTCCCAGCACCGTGCGCAGGACCGTACCGGCAACCACATTGACCAGGTCACCTGCATAAGTCGGTGCCGTGGTGCGAGGTGCCCCCAGCATTTCAACCGTATCCACCAGAATGCCGTTGCCCACAGCGCCATCACCCGTATTGGTGGCCTGAATTTTGGCTTCAAAAATCGGGGCACTCAAACGCACACGGTCTTCCTGAACACCAGTACCTACCCCTGTGACTGTGCGGCGGATGCGTTGCTGCTGGTTAGCCAGGGTACCGGTCTCGGGGGTGTAATAAAGCACAGCTTCACCTGTATAATCCGCAAACTTTGTATTGCCGTCATCCACAAGCAGACCCGATTTATCGTTGCCCGCTTCGGCCACACCAAACTGGGCTGCGTTATCATCGGCAAAATCGTCTGAAACGGCACTCAGCGGCGCAACCAGTGTTGTGGTACTCAGGGTCGCATCGTCGGACCAGATACCCACGCTGACCGCGTTATTTTCCAGGTCCTGGCCATCTACAGCGGCGCCCCCAAACTGCAGGTAGTCACGGTACTTGGTATCCGTGGCGCTAGTGGCACAGACTTCGCCAGGATTGACCGGGTTGTCTTTACAGAGCGCCACGCGGGTCAGGGCATCGGCGGCCGTACCGTTGAGCGGATCAAAGCGCATCTCTTGTACGCCCGTGCCCGTATAAATATCTGTCGCGGAAGTTCCGCCATTGCGACCGATGTTGATCACAGTCAGCGCGCCGGTAGCCAAAGGCGGTGTTTCAGGAGGAATAGGGAAACTGACCAGACTGCCATCTTCACCCGTATAGTGCAGGTACCAACCGGCAATGCTGACAGAGGCTGAGCTGCGGTTTTTGAGTTCCACAAACTGATTGCCTGAACCATCGGGACTGACAAAGACCTCGTTGATCACCACATCCTCAGCCACAAAAGGCTTGCTGCTGCTGCCCAGATCCGTTGTGCCGTTGCGCAGGGTAATCAGACCCGTTTTGGCGTTTTCAGGAATGTTGGTCTGAAACTGCTGACAGTCAACCACAGTGTTCACAGCGCCCGGTACAGACTGCACATCACCGAAACGCACCTGGGTGCCACCGCCCATGCTGCTGAGGCCTTCGCCAAAAATGGTCATGCGCAGCCCTTTACCACCGGAATCCGGGGTAAAATTATGAATCAGTACCTGGCTGATTTCAGCCGTAAAGACTTTGCTGGCGGAGTTTTCCTCGCCGTCATCCACACGGACCGTAAAGGTATAAGAGCCTACCTGCGTTGGCGTGCCCGTAATACTGCCGTTGCTGTTCATGGTCAGACCTGGCGGCAGATTACCGCGTGAAACGCTCCAGCGGTAATCACCGTCACCACCCGTCGCGCTCAGCTGACCTGAAAAAGTCTGACCACAGGCTGTGCGGTTGTAGGCGGTACCGCTGACACCGGGCGGCAGGCTGGCCGTAAGCACCGTGATGTCTGAATCAGTTCGGTTAATGGTAATACTCAGGGTACGGGTCTGGGTGCGCCCCTGACCGTCGGTTACACGTACGGTAAAGGTTTCTTCGCCACGCAGGGTGGGTGTGCCGGAGATTTCACCCGTGTTGGTATTGAGGCTCAGGCCGTCCGGCAGGGCCCCTGCAGAAATGGTCCAGCTGAAAGGGGCTACCCCACCGGTCACTTCCAGACGCTGTGAGTAACCCCGATCCACCACGCCCGAAGTCAGGGTGCTGGTCAGAACAGAGAGGGTATTAACACCTGCATCACTGTCAGCCACCAGAATAAACAGGCGCTGACGCGCGACCTGACCGCTTTGATTGTCGAGCGCCTGGACCTCAAATTCAAAGGAACCCGATTGGGTAGGACGGCCAAAAATCTGGCCTGTATTGGGGTCCAGACCCAGTTCACGGGGCAGGTTACCCGATACAATCGACCAATTATAAGAGCCGCTGCCGCCGCTGGCCTGCAGGCCAAAACTGTAGTTAAAGTTGAGTACGGCTGTCGGCAAGCCCGTTGTGGCAATGGCCAGGCCCGTTGAAGTGCCCGGCGTGCTGGTTGGTAAAGGTGAAGGGTCACCCGGCAAACCCGGACCCGGTGAAGGCGGTTGGATCACCGATCCTGGGGGCGGAGTGGGTGTGATCAGGCCCGGCGGTGTCGAAGGAATGGGGCGAACATTGGTGTTGGGCGGAGGATCAGAAGGACAGGCAGATAAAAGACCGCCCAGACTGGAAGCGATAAAAAGGGCACTGCAACGCTTGGCTAACTTGCTCATGACGGGTTCCTTTGCGACATCAAAATAAGTCCCGATTACGGTAAAATCATGTCCATTCTAGCACAAAATTTTTGCCTGCCGTAGCGGAGCCCGTCACATTAAAATCAATTGCCGCCCTGGGTGACCACGCCACCATTGATCACAACCGGTGCACGGCGTGGCGGCGGTGCTGCCGGCCTGGGTGGCGCCGCTTTGGGGGCTGCGGGCTTGGGTGCTGCGGCGCGCGGAGGTGGTGCCGCCCGGCGTACGGGTGCGCGCTGCACGGGCGCCCGGCGAACAGGCGCCCGGTAAGCGGGTGCAGCGGGCTGAGAAAGATCGACCAGGGGAGCCGGCGGCGCCGGCTCTTCGTCTTTTACGGACTGAGCCCTCGGCTCAGGAGGCGCAGGGGCTTCCGCTTTTTCAGCTTCAAATTTGCCCTGCAGAGCATTTTCAATTTCTTCAATGGTGTATTTTTCACGTTGCAGACTGTCATCACCAAAGGGGCGGGAAGTCACAGTAAAATCACCTTTGTCTTTTAAAATCACCATCAGATTGATCCGGTCTTCAGGTACAGCCAGGGTAATGTCTGTCGGCTGTGCGGTCTGCTCTGCCAGCTCAGCAGGTGAAAAACTTCCCCCGACAGCCAGCACTTTGGCTTTCTGTAAAATCGGAATGGTAATCAGGCGACCGCGACGCACAGGATTGGGATCCGGGACCGTTGCCACCACGTCAGCAAACTCTTCGCGTTCAAGGGTGGAAGGCAGAAATTGATGGGCATTATCAATGCGAATGGTAAAGGCACGATGACCGGCTGGCGTCAAAGCAGAGATTCCCATATTGCTGTTGGGCATGGACACGCGTTTACCGTGCAGGACTTCGCCTTTATACAGAGAAGTCACAGCAACCTGGCCCAGCAACTTCATATCAGGTTCATAGACCATGGCACCCTCGGGCAGATAGGCTGCGGGCACCTCTTTAATGGTCAACATCTCTTCGCTCAGGGTCGTTCTGGCTGGCACATCCTGGGTCAGCGTGACCACTTTGACCAGTTTAGACTGGCCTTTGAGCGGTTCGGCAATGCCCTTAAGGTAAGCCATCGACAGAAAGCTGGCCAAAGCCGCCACACCCAGCGAAATCAACAGCATTTTGCGGTTGACCTCCAGTTGCTTAAAGCGACCACCCAGAGACAGCTTAAAGCCCGTCTCTGCAGAAGGGGATGTGGGTCTGGCGGCCCTGGACTCATCGGACGAAGGCGCTGCAGCAGGTTCTGCAAAAATCTCTGAAATCAGGGAGTCCGTCTGACCTGTGCTGTCATGCACAGGCGCTTCAACCTCAGGTACAGACTCAAAATGCTGACTGAAGGGGTTTTGTCCGTCCAGCTCGCTGGTGTTGGCACGCCTGGAGCGGATTTTATCTCTCAGATTGTCCATTGAAGCCATTGGCTCATCCTCCCTGACGCCCACCCAAAGGGTGTTTGGTACTGTACACCGTAATTATAGACCGGGGCCGGGAAGGGCTTGTGCCAGGAACCCCGCCAATTGTTAAGTGAACATTAACATCTGTTTTTAGATGGTATAAGTTTAAAATAAAGACAGGAGGTTCCTGGGGTTTCTGCTGCAAGGCACGCAGCCAGGCTTCGGCCTCCAGTGCATCAGGAAAGGTCAGTTGCCAGGCTGGCTCACGCGCCTGACGCAAAAAGTGCAAGAGGACCTGCTCAACCGGCAAAGACAGATACTGCGCATAAACGGTCTGGCCCTTCGCGTACTGCAGTTGCCTGACCGGTGCTACAGGATACAGCAGACTCTCTGCAGGCGAGCGCTGCTGAGCCAGAGCACTCGCAGTCAGCGCCAGCCAGGCCAGGCAGAGTATACGCCACAAAACAGAAGCTTTCATTCTTTTATTCTGACATGTCAAAGGCCTGAAAAACAAGCAAAAGCGCGTTGTAACGGCCAGGAGCCGTGTTAAAATACAGGCGATCACTGCAAGGAGCACTTCAGTGCAGCCCACATCGCCTGACATCAACCATTATCTGAACGAATGCCTGGCCGGCATACCGGATGATATTGCCTCGATCGTGATCGATGCCCTGGCGATTCTGAGTGGCGAAGCAAGCCTCAATCCGGACAGTGAAAAAATCAGCATCAGCGAGCGGGTGGCCACCGTGCGCCATGCCTATATGGCCCTGTTAAGCTATCTGATCGAACACCGCCTGGAGTCACTGAACGATGCACAGCGCCTGTTTATCAATACCGGTGCCATTGCCGATACGGTTGTATTTGAAGATGCTGAAGGCCAGCGCTTTGAAATGCAATTGCTCGACACCAGCATTTATCAGGCCCTGCGCGAAAGCGTACTCAATCTGCCTGAGGCCGAGCTGCCCCGCTGGAGCCACAGCATTTATCGCAGTGAGGATCAGTTTAACGCCATTGCGCTGGGGGTTTTGGAGCCGGAGGGACTCAACAAAAAACACCTGGCCAAATTCCGCGCCACCCGCAGCCTGGAACACCAGAGTGACGTCTCACGTGAACAGACCACCATTCTCAACAACACCTATTATGCTCTGCTGCACCAGAGCCGGGATCTCTTTGGCCAGCTTGAAGAGCTTTTTGACTCTTATTTTCGCTATGTGCAGCAGGTGCCGGCCCTGCAGGAAACCCTCAGCAAGGCCCGCCACTACAATCGCCTGATTGCTGCCCGTGATCCCCAGCCCGAAGAACGCGAAGAAATCAGCAAGGTGATTTCAGATCCAACATACCGTCGCCTGGGCCAGGATATGGACGCTTACGCCGAGCAGGTGATCAATATTTTAAGCCGCATCCGGGAGCACAGTCAGGAGGTGGATATTAAAAACCAGAAGCTGAAAGAAATCACCGCCAAACTGATTCATGCCGGCACCCAGGATATTGGCTCTGTGCGCAACCGCAAAGACATCATCTTTGATGAAGAAACCCTGCGGCTGATTCGCAGCCACGCCCAGGCCCTCAGCAACTTTGCCGTGGCGGCAGCCCAGCAATCGTCTTTTAAAATTGCGGAGTCCAGCACACGGGTGCTGTTAAACGTACATACCCGCGGCCAGAACGACCCACTGAATCAAAACTACTGCACCGTGCAAAATGTCGTGCGGGCCCTTGAAAAAATCACCCAGATTCATACCAATTTATTTGAGCTGGATGACGCCATGCATCCGATTTTGCCCCCGCTCCTGATTGAGCCTATCCGCAATTACGCCGAATGGACTGGCGAACGCTTTATGCTGGGCTTTGTCAGTGCAGAACCCCCGCGCCACGGCTCTCGCTACTCCTTTAGCCCTGTGGACATGGTGGTCTTAAGGCTTTGTGGCATGTATGCCTTTCGTGACAAGATTTTTGACTACCGTGGCAACCGCATGGAGGGCAATCTGATGGCAGATTACTCGGCCAGGATTGAATCCAAAACCGCCGTCAAATGGGTGGGCGACGAAAAAAAATACAAGCTGGTAACGGTCATGCAGGAAGTGGACGCCGCCAGCCGCAATGAGGCGGTCGAAGATTATATGGAGTTTATCTTTCATGCTGCCAACGACTTTCCGGCCCCGCTGAACATCAGCCCACGCAAGCTGGCCGTTCTGCTCAAATACATTCAGATACATAACCCGGTCAAAACCACGGCGCTGATCCTGCGCTATGTAGCCGATAAAGAGCCCGATGAAGCCCGCGAGGTGCTGCTGGTGCGGGCAGGACACGACCGGGCCCGAGCCTTTGATATGATCAGCCAGGCCTGTCAGCAATACGGTCATCTGCTGGCCGAGAATCAGGAGCATTACACCCGATGGCTGCTTTGATCCGGGTCATCAACGGACCCAATCTCAATCTGCTGGGGCAGCGCCCTGGTCAGCACTACGGGCAGCTCAGCCTCAGTGAGCTGGAATCCCAGCTGCAAAGCCAGGCCCTGACACTCGGTATCCAGCTCCTGTGCCAGCAGAGCAACCACGAGGGCCAGTTGCTGGACTGGCTGCACGAAAGCTTGCGCGACGGCACAGCGGGTCTGATTCTGAACGCCGGCGCTTATACCCATACCAGCATTGCCCTGGCAGATGCTCTGGAAGTGATCGCTTACCCCGTGATTGAAGTGCATTTAAGCAATATTCATGCCCGTGAGTCCTTCCGGCATCATTCACGACTGACCCCCCATGTCTGGGGACAGATTTCAGGCTTTGGCCCGCTCAGCTACAGTCTGGCTCTGCAGGCCCTGGCCCAAAAATTGCAGCTTATTCCAGGCTGAGATCTTCAAATAAAGGCAGGGTCGCCGCTGCAGCCAGGCGGGGATCCAGCCCCAGATGTTCAGCAGCCAGCGCTGTGGCCACCCGGCCACGCGGCGTGCGCTGCAAAAAGCCGCACTGCATCAAAAAAGGCTCGATCATGTCTTCGATGGTGGCGACATCTTCGCTGATGGCCGCCGCCAGGGTGTCGATCCCCACCGGCCCCCCCTGATAATTCAGCAAAAGCGTGCTCAGAATCTGTCGATCTACAGGGTCGAGACCGGCGTGATCCACCTGCAGCATGTCAAGGGCCGCTGCGGCGACCTGGGCGTCAATGGCTGCTGCGGCATGCACCTGAGCATAGTCACGCACCCACTTCAGCAGGCGATTGGCCACGCGCGGCGTGCCCCGCGCCCGGCGGGCAATGGCTTCAGCCCCGTCGGGTAAAAGCTGAATCTGCAGGATCTGAGCATTTTTAAGCAGAATAGCCTGCATTTCTTCAGCAGTATAAAAACGCAGGCGTTGTACCAGACCAAAGCGGGTGCGCAGCGGGGCTGAAATGGCGCCGGCGCGTGTGGTAGCGCCGATCAGGGTAAAGGGCTTCAGCGGCAGGCGTTTGATGCGGGCCGCCTGGCCTTTGCCAATGGTGATATCCAGCATAAAATCTTCCATGGCCGGGTAAAGAATCTCTTCGGCCACTTTGTTCAGCCGGTGGATTTCGTCAATAAACAGAATATCACCCGGCTGCAGAGAGACCAGCAAGCCCGCAATATCACGGGGACGCTCCAAAGCGGGGGCTGAGGTGATACGGATCTGGGTCCCCATTTCGGAAGCAATCAGCATCGAAATGGTGGTTTTACCCAGCCCCGGCGGCCCATAAAACAGCATATGATCGAGCGCCTCAGCCCGTTGGCGGGCCGCCGCCACCGCAATACCCAGGCTTTGCTTTAACTCGCTCTGACCCAGATAATCTTTAAGCTCACGCGGGCGCAGGCTGTTTTCAGAAATATCCTGCGCCTGCTGCTGCGGAGCCACCAGCCGGGGTTGCGCCGGTGGTTTTGTACCGGGCCTGGGCGGGGGTTGTTGATCAGATGGAATAATGGCCATGGCTACAGCATACAAAAAAATACGGGGGTTTGCCAAGCGCTCTGTCAGCCAGCAATTTAACTCAGAGCTCAATCACCCGAAACTGATACGAAAAAATATTCACATCCGCTGGATTAACACCTGGTGGCAGCTGGGGAAAAGGTTTACCCGGAATCTGACGCATCACCAGATCAGGATTGGGATCCTCATCCTGAATTGGTGTGTTATTGGCGGCTGTACGGACCTCAAAAGGAATGTTGGCGCGCCACCAGTCATAGACATAGCCCTGACCGGTATCAATGCTGTCAGAGCTGGCCAGGTGCACCACCACGTTTTCAGGGAAGCTTTCGCTGCCGGCAAAGAGATCTGAAAAAAGCATCTGAATTTCGACGGTGGATTGACTGGGTTTGCTCCAGAGGGCCTGGGGGTAATTTTGCTGAATCACTTCAGGGGTACCATCACTACGCCGGATACCCCGTCCCACAACACCCTGACCGTCAGCACTGCCCTGCAGATAATAAAAGTGGGTCCACTGGGACGCAATATCGCCTGGCAACAGGCCCGTAAAGGGCAAACGACCAATCAGGAAGGTGGGGGGGTCATTGAGGGAGGTCCCGTTAATCCGCGGACCTTCGGTGGCCGGATCCAGAGTGCGCCCCGGCTCTGGCGGCGCATTCACCACGACATAATAGGTCACATTGGGGTTGTTAAGAGCCAGTTGGCCCTGAACGGAGAACTGCAGCACAATGCGGCGTGAAAGGGCGCTGAGGTCACGCACAGTGCGGGCACAGCCTGAAACGCTCAGGCTAAAAATAAGAATAGCAAGCGCGATAAAGCGCCATTGAACTGGGGGTATTTTCATGAAGTGGGCACTACTGGACTCGAACCAGTGACCTCTGCCGTGTGAAGGCAGCGCTCTACCACTAAGCTAAGCGCCCGATACAAACTACAGTATAACTATTCTGCCGTGGAACCGGAAGCGTTTTGACGCGGCAGTTTGATCATAATCGCTTCTTGTTTGGCCAGGAAGGTTTCCAGCTCTTCAGCCGAGATATACCCAAGCTGAACCAGAATCTCACCCAGCAGCACCTGGGATTCGCTCTGCAGGGCCAGGGCTTTTTCGAGCTGCTTTTCAGTAATTTTATCTTCGCGCAGCAAAAGTGCACCCAGACGATTATCGTGACGCTGCTGGCGCAGCGCCTCTTTCAACTCATCCGTGGTACAGAGACCGCGCTCCACCAGGATAAAACCCAGCAAACGCCCACTGCGTTGCTGCTCAGCCAGGGCGTCGTTTAACTGCTCAACCGTTAAGATTTCGCTGCGCAAAAGCACCTGGCCCAGGCGGGTTTCTTCCTGCTGCTGTTCAATTGCCCGCGAGACCTGTTCGCGGGTACACAGCCCCTCAGCAATCAGAATCTGCCCCAGTAATTTGTGGGGCTGTTTTTCTTTGATTGCCAGAGCCTGTTGCAGGTCTTCTTCGCTGAGGGCCGACATGCGCAGCAAAATTTGTCCCAGACGATAAGGTTCTACCGGCTCATTGGGTGAGACCGGCCAGAAGCGTTGAAATAACTCTTTGATTTTATCCCCAAACACGGTTTGCATCCTTTTTGTGGCTCTGGCTTATTATATCACAGGCAAAAACGCCGCTAGCGCTGATACAGCTGGGTCCAGTGCTTGAGCGACTCAATGATTTCAAGCGAAATATCCTCGTCACGCAAACGCCAGCTCCAGTTGCCTTCAGCCTTACCCGGTGTGTTCATGCGTCCAATCTCGTCGCGCAGGCCAAGCAGATCCTGCATCGGGATCAGCACCGTATTGGCCACCGAAGACAGAGCCAGGCGAATCAGCTGCCAGTGAATGTAATTGCTGTTGTGACTGCCCAGATAATTGAGCACAAACTGCTGCACATCAGCACTGCGGCTTTCAAACCAGCTGACCGTGGTCTGGTTGTCGTGGGTGCCGGTATACACCACGGCGTTTTTAACGTGCTGGTGCGGCAAAAATGCATTGGCTGAGGTATCGTCAAAAGCAAACTGCAGCACCTTCATGCCCGGAAAGCCAAAACCATCCCGCAGGGCCTCAACCGGCGGCGTAATCACGCCCAGATCCTCGGCAATAAAGGGCAGATGGCCCAGCGCTTTTTGCATCGCAGCAAAAAAGGCCTGGGCCGGACCGGGCACCCATTTGCCGTTGATGGCGGTTTCCTCGCCAGCGGGGACTTCCCAGTAAGCTTCAAAGCCCCTGAAATGGTCCAGACGCACAATGTCCACCAGGGTCAGCATCACGCGAAAGCGTTCAGCCCACCAGGCATAGTCATTTTTGGCCATGGCCTCCCAGTTATACAAGGGGTTGCCCCAGAGCTGACCGGTGGCCGAAAAGTAGTCTGGCGGCACGCCCGCCACCACCAGGGGCTGGCCACTTTCATCCAGATGAAACAGGGGCTGGTAAGCCCAGACATCGGCGCTGTCGTGCGCCAGGAAAATCGGCATATCGCCAATGATCTGTACCCCATTCAGGCGGGCAAAACTGCGCAGAGCGTTCCACTGTTTGTGGAACTGGTACTGCAGGTATTTGTGGTAGTCAATGCGGTCACTGAGGGCCTGCTCATACTTTGCCAGGGTTGCCGGATCGCGCTGCACCAGGCCGGCCTCCCATTTGGTCCAGGGCTCGCCTGCATGGGCCTCTTTGAGAGCCGCAAACAAGGCATAATTGTGCAGCCAGCTTTCATTCTGGGCGCAGTCGCAGAAATTCATAAAGCGCTTTTGCTCCACGCTGCGGCCATGGGCTTTAAAAAAGGCATAGGTTTCTTCAAAACCAGCCTTTTTAGCCGCAGCGACCTGCTCAAAATCCACCTGATCGGCAGGCAACTGGGGATAGTTCTGCAACGATTCAGCATGACGGGGCAGGTCGCCTGCTTCCACCAGTTTTTCGGGACTGATCAGCAGCGGATTACCGGCAAAGGCTGACAGGCAGGCGTAAGGAGAATCGCCATAGCCCGTGGGGCCGAGAGGCATCACCTGCCAGAGCTTCTGGCCCGTGGCCGCCAGAAAGACAATAAAGTCATAAGCATACTCTCCCAGGTCGCCTATACCATAAGGACCGGGGAGAGAAGTGGGGTGCATCAGAATACCGCTGGCGCGTGGAAACATAGGCTGGGTTCCTTCAGAAATCAATGATGCAGGCATCATAACATGCCTGAAGGAACCGATCCAGATTTAAACAACCGCCGCGCCGGTTTTCAGAGCGGCTTTCATATATTCACGTCGCATCAGAGCAATGTTTGAAATCGAAATGCCTTTGGGACAGACCGCTTCACACTCGCCGTGATTGGAGCAGTTGCCAAAGCCTTCAGCATCCATCTGCTGTACCATTTTGAGCACCCGGCGCTCACGCTCAGGGTGACCCTGAGGCAGATGCGCGTACTGGGCCACTTTGGCACTCACAAACAGAGAGGCCGAGGCATTGGGGCAGGCAGCCACACAGGCCGCGCAACCAATACAAGCCGCCGCGTCAAAGGCTTTGTCGGCGTCTTCTTTGCCGATCGGGATCTCGTTGGCATCACGGGCATTGCCCGTGTTGACGGAAGTATAGCCACCTTTGGCCACAATGCGGTCAAAAGCCCCCCGATCCACCACCAGGTCTTTGATCACGGGGAAAGCATTGGCACGCCAGGGTTCAATGGTAATAACATCACCATCTTTGAACTCACGCATATGCAGCTGACAGGTAGCGGTCAGTTTACGCGGGCCGTGGGCCACGCCGTTGATGACCAGACCACAGGTGCCACAGATGCCTTCGCGGCAGTCATAGTCAAATTCAACCGGCTCTTTGCCTTCTTTGACGAGACGCTCGTTCAGCACGTCCAGCATTTCAAGAAAAGACATGTGGGTCGAAATATTATCGACTTTGTAGGTGTGCATGGCACCCGGGGCATCGGGCGAAGGCTGACGCCAGATTTTGAGTGTCAAATTCAGATTCGACATAAATATTCTCCTTACTTATAACTGCGCTGTGTCAGTTTCACGTTTTCAAACTGCAGGTGTTCTTTGTGCAGCACCGGCGCACCCGGCTCGCCAGTGTACTCCCAGGCGGCCACATAAGCAAAGGCGTCATCCTGGCGCAGAGCCTCACCGTCGGCAGTCTGATACTCTTCACGGAAGTGACCACCACAGGACTCTTCGCGGTTCAGGGCATCCAGGGCCATCAGTTCGCCAAGATCCAGGAAGTCCGCCAGACGGCCGGCAAACTCCAGGCTACGGTTCCACTCCATATCCGAACCCATCAGGTTGAGATCGTTCCAGAAGGTTTCGCGCAGGGCGGGAATCTCTTTCAGCACTTTTTGCAGACCTTCAGCCGTGCGCGACATGCCAACATAATCCCACATTTTAAGACCCAGTTCGCGGTGCAGTTCAAGTACGGTTTTGCTGCCTTTGATACTCAGCAGGCGTTTGATTTGCTTGTCAACGCCATCACGGGCTTCTTTAAAGGCTTCGTGACTTGTGTCGGCAGGATTGACGGGTTTCTGGCCGGCGAGATAATCGCCCACCGTGTAGGGCGCCACAAAGTAGCCGTCTGCCAGGCCCTGCATCAGGGCACTGGCGCCCAGACGGTTGGCACCGTGATCCGAGAAATTGGCCTCACCCAGCGCATACAGGCCGGGAATGGTGGTCATCAGGTTGTAATCAACCCACAGACCACCCATGGTGTAGTGCACCGCCGGGAAGATGCGCATCGGCACTTCGTAGGGGTTTTCGCCCGTGATGCGCTCATACATCTCAAAGAGGTTGCCGTAACGGTCTTCAACGGCCTTGCGGCCCAGACGCTTGATCGACTCAGCAAAGTCAAGATAGACAGCCAGGCCGGTTTTGCCCACGCCACGGCCTTCGTTGCAGACGTATTTGGCATTGCGAGAGGCCACGTCACGGGGCACAAGGTTACCAAAGGTCGGGTAGCGACGCTCCAGGAAGTAGTCGCGATCTTCTTCAGCCAGATCGTTGGGCCCGATTTCGCCGCGCTGGATTTTCTGCGCCATTTCTTTGGTTTTGGGAACCCAGACCCGGCCATCGTTACGCAGCGACTCACTCATCAGCGTCAATTTGGACTGATAGTCACCCGACACGGGAATACAGGTCGGGTGAATCTGGGTAAAGCAGGGGTTGGCAAAGTAGGCTCCGCGCTTGTGACAGCGCCAGGCCGCCGTCACGTTGGAATTCATGGCGTTGGTCGAAAGGAAGTAGACGTTGCCATAGCCTCCCGTACAGAGCAGCACGGCATCACCGGCATAAGACTCAATTTCGCCCGTGCGCAGGTTGCGGATGATCACGCCTTTGGCATGACCGTCAATTTTAACCAGATCTAGCATTTCACGGTGCGTGTACACCTGAACCTTACCCAGATCCACCTGACGCATCATGGCGCCATAAGCCCCCAGCAGCAGCTGCTGGCCGGTCTGACCACGGGCGTAAAAGGTACGGGAGACCAGTGCACCACCAAACGAGCGGTTGGACAGCAGACCACCGTAATCACGGGCAAAGGGCACACCCTGGGCCACACACTGGTCAATAATATTGACCGAAACCTGCGCCAGACGGTGCACGTTGGCTTCACGAGCGCGGTAGTCGCCCCCTTTGATGGTATCGTAAAACAGGCGCCAGATGCTGTCGCCATCGTTCTGATAGTTTTTGGCGGCGTTGATGCCGCCCTGGGCCGCAATGCTGTGGGCCCGGCGCGGCGAATCCTGGGTACAGAAAGCTTTGACGTTATAACCCAGTTCTGCCAGGGAAGCGGCCGCAGACGCGCCGGCCAGGCCGGTTCCGATGACCAGCACAGTGTACTTGCGCTTATTGGCCGGGTTGACGACCCCGATACCGGATTTATAGTTATCCCACTTTTTATCCAGCGGACCTTCAGGAATACTATTTTTGAGATCAGCTCCCATTTTAATATTCCATTTGTTGGGGGTTGCATTTGACATAGTTTAATTGACCTTTCTGGCTAGACTGTCGGCAGCTCAACAAAGAGATAGATGTAGATGGGCAAAACAAAGAAGCCCAGGGCCAGGGCGGCGGCAAGCAGAACCCCTGCACTCTGAATCAGGCGGGTATAGCGGGGATGGTAGGCGCCCAGAGACTGAAAAGCGCTCCAGAAACCATGACGGATATGCACACCCATCAGCAGCATCACCGCACAATAGCCCAGCACGATCCAGATATTTTTAAAGCTCTCTACCACCAGGCGGTGCAGATCGCGCACCTGCTCACCGTGAAGCTCATAGGCGTAGCCTGAACCCATACCGGGACCAAACTTAAACATCACCACGTGCACCACAATAAAAACAGCCAGAATCAGACCGGTGTAAATCATGGTCTGTGAAGAGAGATTTTTTTGACTGGGTTTGCCTGCATCACCATGTTGAACATAACCTGCTTTACGAGCGGCTTTGTTTTGACTGGTGACCGCAATGGCATAGACAATATGAAACACAAACACAGCCAGCAGACCAATTTCTATCACGTAGAGCAAGGGCCCCAGGCTTTCGAGCTTGTGTGCGTAGGCATTGAAGGCTTCCGCACCGATAAAGAGCGACAGATTGCCTGCAAGATGCCCCAGAATAAATACCACCAGTCCCAATCCGGTCAGGCCGGTAATCACCTTACGTCCAACAGAGGTATTAAAGATGGACAAAACCGCGCTTAACACCCCTGGCCTGGACATTTGTTTGTCTGCTTGTTGCATAAAGATTTCCCGTATTCAATTAGTTTTCTAGGTAATTACACCATATCACGAATTTAAACTATCGTTAGCATTTCCAAAATGGAAGCCGGGATCAGCACTGGCTAGCTTGTTTGTATTGTCTCTGCTGACCAAGCTTTGATGCTTCTGTATTGAAGCGTGTATAAAGCCAAAAAACATTGATCTGCATCAGAAAGCGTCAGAAAAAACTGCCTGAAGACTCATCTTTGATACAGCTTTTAAACTTGCCAGCAAACCCGACGCTCTATTTTAGCAGCTCAGGAACGCAAAAACTGTGATAACCTGCAAAGCATTATGCGCCAATCTGTTATTTCAGGTCTGTACTGGGTGCAACAGCGTCCCCTTCTGGCCATGCTGCTTTCGGCTTTTTGTTTTGCCCTGATGAATCTCTGCGTCAAACTTTTACCCGGCCTGCCCAACCATGAAGTGGTCTTTTTCCGCTCACTGGGCCTGGCTTTGCTGTGTCTGCCCGGTCTACACAAGCTGCCCGTCAGAAAGCTGGATCAAAGTATTCAGAAAGATCTTTTTTTGCGTGCTTTTTTTGGCACACTCGGCCTGATTGCTTATTTTTATACGCTCAAGGCCATGCCGCTGGCCTCAGCCGTATCTCTGCAGTATCTGAACCCCATTTTTGCCAGTCTGGTGGCTTTGTTTTTGCTGAGCGAGCCCGTGCGTGCCCGGCAGTGGCTGTTTTTTGGGATTTCTTTCAGCGGCGTCCTGCTGATCAGAGGTTTCAACGGCCAAATCAGTGGCTTTGCGCTGGGTGTGGGTATTTTTGCCGCCGCCTGCTCTGGTTTTTCGTACACGTATGTGCGCAAGCTGCGCGGCCGGGCCGCCCCCAATCAGGTGATCCTGTGGTTTGCCAGTTTCAGCCTGGTGCTGCTGGGACCTTATACCCTGCTGAACTGGGTCTGGCCCATAGGGCTGGACTGGCTCTGGATTGGCCTGCTGGGACTGAGCACTTATAGCGCCCAGGTCCTGATGACCTGGGCCTATCAGGGCAACAAACGGCTGGCGCTGGTGGCCGGCCTCAACTATACCGGCTTAATCTACGCCCTGCTGCTGGGCTGGCTGGTTTTTGGCGAGCAAATCAGCCTGCTGGCCTTGCTGGGTATGGGCCTGATTGTCGCCGGGGTGATGCTTGGCAGCCGGCAGGCTGACTGATGTTTAATGCTTAATTAAACTTTGCTTTAGCTACTTCAGCTGTTAAAATATGATTAAAAGCAACGATCTGGTGTTTTGTCTATGCTTCTGCGACGTTCTGGTCTTTTTTTCATCGCCCTGCTGCTGCTTCTGAGTGCTTGCCAGAGGCCTTATCTGCCTGCGGGTACGCGACCTCCCTCCCTCCAGCGCGCCCAGAGCAGCCAGCAGGCTCAGCTCTGGGAGCCTACCTTCCGTGCCGCTTACCAGGACGTGTTTGCCGAACATGACCCCAACCAGAGCGGCCAGATTGAGGCCAGCGAAATCGCCCACGCCCCCCGCGGACTGGCACAGCTGGACCGCAACCGCGACGGCGCACTGAGCCCGGCAGAGGCCCTGCCTGAAGCCCGTTACTTCAGTCTGATGGTGGATCTGCTGACTCGCAGCCCCCAGACTGTACGTGGTGACGCGGATCCGCTGGTCAATATGCCGACCCCGGCAGAAATTCAGCGCTTTCGCGAGAGCCTGACTGACAAGCCTGAGAATCCAGCAGCCCGTCGCCAGACTTACCCGGTACTGCTGGTGCCAGGTTATGCCGAGCCCAGCTGGTATTTTATGTACGGTATTTACCGTGAACTCAAACAGGCTGGCTGGGCTGTCGAAGGCCTTAACCTCTTCCCGAACTTTGCCCCGGCTGAGGAACAGGCCCGCAAGGTCAAAACCAAAGTTGAAGAGATGCTGCAGCGCTATGGCACCGATAAGATCGAGCTGGTGGTGCACAGCTTTGGCGGTCTGATCAGTCGCTATTATATTCAGGAACTGGGCGGCCAGCACCAGGTGCGCAATCTGGTCACCATTGCCACCCCCCACCACGGCACCTACACGGCTTACCTCGGACCCGGAGAAAGTGCTGTCCAGCTGCGACCGGGTTCAGACTTTCTCGAAAAGCTGAACGCCAGGGGCTATATCTACCCACCGGTACGCTATACGGCCATCTGGTCCAATACCGATGAAATTGTGATTCCGCCCAGTAACGCGATCATGCCTGGCGCCACGGTACACGCCGTCCCCTGGACCGGTCATCTGACCATTATGTTCAGTCAGCGCAGCTATAACTTTATCCGGGAAGCTCTGTTGCGCCCCTGAGAAACAAAATTGCACAGCAAGCGCTTGCGGGAGCACTTCGTATTTCTTTACAATAAAATCAACCGAATGACACAGAGGTTGAGACATGGCCAGCAAAGTCAGAAAAGTGATCTACAAATGTTCGCATGTCAAAAAGAAGGTTTCACTTGACGTTCAGAGTGAAGAAGAAAAAAAACTGCTCGGCAGCAAAATCACCGCACAGCAGTTGCTGCGCTGTGACCTGCAGGCCATGGGTGGCTGCAGTATGCGGCTCGATCGCTTTGACACCAAATGCCCGGCAGTGGCACAGGCGGAAAAATGTGCGCTCAAATGAAATACACCGATTATTATGCCAGCCTGGGCGTCAATAAAGACGCCTCTGAGCAGGAGATTCGCAAGGCCTACCGCAAGCTGGCCAAGGATTATCACCCGGACACCCACCCCAATGATCCGGTGGCCGAAAAGCGCTTCAAAGAAATCAACGAAGCTTATGAAGTGCTGAGTGACAAAGACAAACGCAGTCGCTACGATCAGCTGGGCGCCAACTGGCAGCAGTACAGCGATCTGGGTGATATCTTTGGCGGTCAGAGCCGTCATCACAGCCGGGGCGAATCCGGCTCGCGCATTTTTGATCTGAATTTTTCGGACTTCTTTGAAACCTTTTTTGGTGAGCAGGCCAACGCCTTCTGGGATCAGCGCGGTCCTCACACCCACGATTCAGGTGGCGGATTTGGGGGACATTTTCGCCAGCAGCGTCAGGCTCCCCAGGAAATTCAGTACAGCGCTGAAATCACCCTGGAAGAAGCCCTCAAAGGGACCAAACGCCGCATTCAGATTCGCGAGGAAACCCTGAAAACCATTGAGGTCAAAATTCCACCCGGCGTCAAAGATGGCTCCAAAGTGCGTGTCAGCAGCGGCAATCTGCAGCTGCTGATTCGCATCAAGCCACACCCGGTTTTCAGCGTAGACGGCAACAGCCTGCGCTGCAGTCTGAGCGTGATGGAGTATGAAGCTTTGCTGGGCTGCACCAAAACCGTGCCGACCCTCAGCGGCAATGTACAGATGAAAATCCCACCCGGCAGCCAGGCAGGACAGACCTTCCGCATTCGTGGCCAGGGCCTGCCCGATCTGAAAAACCCGGATCTGCGCGGCGATATTCTGGCGACTCTGGAAATCAAAATCTCTAAAAACCTGAAAGATGAAGAACGCGAACTGCTCGAGCGCTTCAAAGCCCTGCGTGAAAACCGCTGAAACACAAAAAAGAGAGGGCATAAAGCCCTCTCCACGCAGAGCTGTCACGAAACAAACGCTGCTGCCGGTCTATACAGACCAACAGGCACTCGCTTGGTCCTCAGAGTACCTAAGGGCACTCTAAGGTTCAGCATAGTCTTTCACCCGGACTTTGTCTTTGATCCGTCTCATAAAGCCCGCTTATGATCAATCAAATAAAAACTTGATATGCATCATGGCAATCACCCTGACTGGCATAAAGGCGCTGGCTTGGGTATAATTCCCTTTAAAAGGCATCCGGACCAAGGAGTTGACACACGATGAGCCCCCATCTGAACGAATGGCTGAACCTGATTCTACGCTGGATGCATTTGCTGGCCGGCATTGCCTGGATTGGCTCCTCGTTTTTCTTTGTCTGGCTCGACAACCGGCTCGAAGCCCCCAAAGAACACAAGCCCGACGTCGAAGGGGAGCTTTGGATGGTCCACAGCGGCGGTTTTTATCTGGTTGAAAAGCACCTGATCAAGCCGGGCTGGATTCCCGAAAAACTGCACTGGTTTAAGTGGGAAGCCACCTTTACCTGGATTACGGGCTTTTTTTTGCTCGGCGTGGTTTATTATATGGGCGGAGCCGTTTACCTGATTCATCCTGAAGCCAGCCTGCACCGCCATGCCATTATGGCGATTGGCCTGCTGATGCTGCCCGTGGCCTGGCTGGTGTACGACCTGCTCTGGAAATATGTTTTTGCAGCCCAGGCCAAAATCGGGGCCATGGTATCATTTGTGCTGGCCACCGGGCTGGCCTTCGGCCTGAGCCATATTCTGAGCGGGCGGGCTCTGTTTATTCATATCGGCGCCATGTTTGGCACCCTGATGGTGGCCAATGTCTGGATGCGCATTCTGCCGGCCCAGCAGCAAATGCTGGACGCCACGCAGCGCGGCGAAACCCCGGATTATAACAAGGGCAAACAGGCCAAACAACGCTCCATGCATAACAACTACATGACCCTGCCCGTGCTGTTTATGATGATCAGCAACCACTTTCCCAGCACCTATGGCCAGGATCTCAACTGGCTGGTGCTGGCCGGCATGATTCTGGTGGGTGCTGGCATCCGACACTTTATGAACGTGCAAAACACCTTCAGCCGCTTTTCGTTTGCGGCCGCCGTGGCAGGCGCTTTTGCCCTGTTCTTTTATACCGCCCCGGCCAGTCCACCTGCTGCGCAGAACAATAATTCACAAAATGCCATGGCTGCTGAAACCGTCGATTTTCAGACTGTACAGACCATTATGCACAACCGCTGCGTGAGCTGCCACAGCAGCAACCCCACGGACGACGTCTTTAAGACCGCTCCCCAGGGTGCGATTTTTGAAACCCCTGAGCAAATCAAAAATTACGCCCAGCTGATCAAAAGCCGCAGTGTGGACACCCAGACCATGCCCCTCGGCAACAAAACGGGCATGACGCTTGAAGAGCGCCAGCTGCTGGGTCAGTGGATTGCCCAGGGTGCTGTGATTCCTGAGCAAATGCCCTGAGCATGGTTTCAGATGATTTTCTGAAGGCCCTGGGCCAGCAACAGATTTTGCCTATCCTGCGTCTGGATAACGCCAGGCGCTGTCTCAAACTGGCCCAAACCTTATTTGAATGCGGTTTTAAGGTGCTCGAAATCACCCTCGACACCCCGGAGGCACCGCGACTCATCCGCCAACTGAATGCGATGGGCGCCATCACGGGCGCCGGCACCCTGAAGCATCTGGCAGACGCCGACCGGGCGCTGGCCGCTGGCGCACAGTTTCTGGTTTCACCCGGCCTGAGTCTGGAAATTGCCCGACGGGCACAGCACGCCCAAACACCTTATTTTCCGGGGGTCTGGACGCCCACAGAAGTCTTACTCGCCCTGAGCCACGGCATTCAGACCCTGAAGCTCTTTCCGGCCAGTATTGGTGGCCCGGCACATCTGAAGCACCTGCGCGGCCCCTTTCCGGAAATCCAATGGCTGCCGACCGGCGGCATTGGTCTGAACGAAGTTCCTGCCTATTTGCAGGCCGGCGCCCTGGCTGTCGGTCAGGGCACCCGGCTGGTGTCAGCCGCGGCCCTTCAGGCCGAAGACTGGGGGCAGATTCAGGCAGAGCTGCAGGGTATTCACACACACCTGGGCAGCAGCAGGTCTTAAAGCGTTCAGGCCTGCGTCAGCAGCGCAGACGGTGACTGAATCTGCATTTTTTTGAGGTGCTGCTGCAACAGTTCATGCAAATTGTCAGGCACATGGGCACCAACATGCTGAATCACGGTTTCGGCACAAAAAGTAGCGATCTGGCCCGCATCTTTGAGGCTGTAACCGTTCAGCAGTCCGTATAAAAAGCCCCCGGCATACATGTCGCCCGCCGCCGTGGTGTCCACCACGTCAACGGGGTTACAGGGCACAAAACAGGCCTCGTCGCCCTGACGAATCCAGGAGCCTTTGGCGCCGGTTTTGAGAATCACCGTATCGACCAGGCCAGCCAGGGCTTCAAGACTGCCCTCTACATCGCGCTCGGTCAGCATCTGGGCTTCATTGCGATTGCAAAAGACAATATCAACATATTCTTCGAGAATATTCAGAAAGGTTTCGCGGTGCCGTTTGACGCAAAAAGGATCGGCCAGATCAAAAACAATCCGGGTATTGTGCTGACGGGCCACACGAATGGCGTGGTTGATGGCCTCAATCTGATTATCGGTGTCCCACTGATAACCGGTGACCACAAGGTATCTGGAGCGGGCAATATCAGCATCAGGAATATCTTTGGCCGTATAACAGCGGCTCATACCCAGGCAGGTGTTCATGGTGCGGTCGCCGTCGGGGGTGATCAGCACGATCGAGGTACCGGTCGCGCCCAGCGGCGACTGACGGATATTGTTCAGAATACCCAGCTGCTCCACGCGCTGACGGTAGCGCTCGCCGTTGAGATCTTCGCCGACCATACCGGCCTGGCTGACTTTTTGGCCCAGCAGGGCCAGCGTACGCATCATATTGGGGCCTGAGCCACCCATTTCAAGGGTTTTTTCGTGGTTTTCAAAGCGGTTGAGAATCTGCTGCTGCTGTTCTTCAGACACCAGATGCATCATGCCTTTGGCGACTCCCAGCTCCGCCAGCTCTGCTTCACTGACTTTGATTACAATATCTTTGAGTACGTTGCAGATAGCCAATACATCCAGTGTTTTTGACATGGGACCTCTAAATTAAAACAATCATTGGGCAGTTTAAATTGTCAGACAATTAACGCCAAAGAAGCATTTTACAGGTTCAGACGCCACTTGTGCCCTTTGCACATACAATTTTAACAAAACGCAAAGGCCAGCCCAGCCGCAAAAAGGCCCCGGACAGCATCAGCCCGGATAGGTAATCCGCCAGATCCGCCCCTGTTTGCTGTCAGCCACATACAAACTGCCGTCGGGGCCTTCGGCCACACCCATGGGCCGGTAGCGGGCATCACCGGATCGCTGAATGGGACCGGGGCCGGCAAAACCATCGGCAAAGACGCGCCATTTGCCGCTGGGCTTGCCCTCAGCAAAGGGCGCAAAAACCACCTGATAACCTTCCTGTTGCAGAGGCTGGCGATTCCAGGAGCCGTGAAAGGCAATAAATGCCCCCTGGCGATAACTTTCGGGAAACTGACTACCCTGATAAAAGAGCAGGTCATTGGGGGCATAATGGGCCGGAAAGTCGAGCGCTGGCGCTTTATACTGCGCGCAGCGGCCCACACTTTTGCCATCGCCACCATATTCAGGTGCCAGCACCCGCTGCTGGGCAAAGGGGTCATAATAACAGTACGGCCAGCCAAAATCATCGCCCTGACTCACCTGTAAAAACTCTTCTGCCGGCAGGCTGGCATTTTGCTCGGCGCTATAGAGATCAGGGTAGAGGGTATTGAGCTGATCACGACCATGCTGCACCAGATACAGCTGGTTCAGATCGCTGTGCCAGTTTAAAGCCACTGCATTGCGAATCCCCGTGGCATAACGCTGGCCATCGCGGATTTTGTCCTGACCGGCTTTGGCCGCATCAAAGCGGTAAATGCCGCCATAGGCTTCCAGCAGCGGACAGGGATCCTGACCGGGTGAGCCGGGCTGGCGGTCGTCGACCTGACATGCATTGGAGGGCGCGCCAACGTTGACATAAAGCCCGCCCTTCCCGTCGAGTGCCAGAGAGCGGGCCTGGTGCGAAGGCAGATCACCCAGGTTTTCAACCAGGGTTTCACGGGGACCAGGCAGCAACTGATTGTTTACAAAAGGTGCCCGGTAGACGGTGGTATCTGAAGAAAAATAGAGATAGTCAGCGGTCGCCCGCATGCCCGTACCGCATTCACCGCTGTCAAAGGGCGTGATGGTATCGGCCTGGCCGTCACCGTTATCGTCACGCAGGGCCACCGCACAATGGCCAGCCTGCGGCGACTGCAGGCGCACATAAACATCCCCGTTAGCGCGCACAGCCAGATGACGCGCACGGCCGACCCCTTCAGCAAAAAGACTGACCGCAAAGCCGGCTGGCACGCTGATACCATCCACCCCGGCTGTGGCAGGGGCGTCCGGGTCCTGTGTGGGCAGCAAAGCATCCGGCACTGAAGCCGACGCCGTATCGGCGGGTTCACCGCCCTGGCAGGCCAGCAACAATAAAAGGCTCAGTAGCAGACAGGGTTGCTTCATAATAAAGGCTCCTCAGATAATTGTAAGCGGCTCAGATCGGCCAGAAAGCCTGGGTAAGACACCGCCATGACCTCAGCACCCTGAAGCCGTGAAGGGCCCCTGGCACTGAGGGCAGCCAGCACCATGGTCATGGCAATGCGGTGATCGTGATGGGCCAGCAGTGCAGCACCCTGCAAAGGCTGTGGGCCCCTGATCGCAAAGCCATCTTCAAACAGCTCAAGCTGCACGCCCATGCGCTGCAGGTTATCGGCCATCACCGCCAGACGATCACTTTCTTTGACGCGCAGCTCAGCCGCCCCGCGCACCAGCGTTTCGCCTTCAGCCTGGGTGGCCAGCAACATCAGCAGGGGCAGCTCGTCGATAATAAAGGGGATTTCGGCTTCGTCCAGCTGA
Source organism: Candidatus Sericytochromatia bacterium (assembly GCA_015272195.1). GTDB lineage: Bacteria > Cyanobacteriota > Sericytochromatia > UBA7694 > UBA7694 > JACYMC01. The sequence continues at coordinate 36,322 of JACYMC010000173.1, read as the reverse complement.
ATACCCTGCAGGGGGCCTGAACGCACGCGCAGGCTGCCCCAGCTTTCGCTTTGCTGGCTCTGTGACTGCACTTCAATGGAAGCGCCCATCTGCTGCAAGGCCCGCAAAAGGCCCGTGCGGGTCGGGTTCAGTGACACCCCTTCCAGCAGGAGTTCACTGCCGGGCAAGAGCAAAGCCCCGGCCAGCCAGAAGGCCGCCGACGAAAAATCCCCCGGAATCTTTAAGGCGCAAGCTTGCAAAGGCTGAGGCTGCAAGCCAATCTGGTCGGGGCGCTGCAAAAGCTGCACACCAAAATCAGGCAGCAGCCGTTCACTGTGATCGCGACTGGCCAGCGCGCCACTGAGGCTGACGGGTACACCCGCACAGAGACCAGCCAGCAAAAGCGCCGATTTAACCTGGGCCGACGCCACGGGCAGCACATAATCCAGCGGCCGCAGGCGCGCCGGCTGCAGCTGCACCGGTGCAAAGCGCTCTGAAGTCAGGCCGATCTCTGCACCCATCTGACGCAGGGGCTCAGCCACCCGGCCCATGGGACGTCGCGAAAGGGAAACATCTCCGATCAGGCGGCTGGCAAAGGACTGGGCCGCCAGCACGCCCATCAGCAGACGCAGGGTGGTGCCGGAGTTGGCGCAATCAAGGGCTTCAGCAGGGGCTTTCAGGCCTTGCAGCCCAACACCCTGAACCCTTAAACCCTCAGAATGGTCTTCAAAGCCCACCCCCAGGGCTGCCAGACAATGCCGGGTAGCCGCCACGTCGGCGCCATCCGAAAGTCCTTCAAAAGAAGACGTCCCCTCGGCCAGGGCACCAAAAATCAGGGCACGGTGTGAAATGGATTTATCGCCCGGAACGGTCAATTGCCCTCGCAGGGGGCCGCCGGGCTGGAGTGTCAGAGCGCTGGACATGAATACGCCTCGTTTCAGATATTGCTTCAGCTTACGCCAGAATCAGGGTAAACGGCAAAAAATACAGCCACTTGACCCGGCTTTGACCGTTCTGTGACAATTTGACAGCGACCGGTCTGCAGCATATCCTAAAATAGATGCATGTCACCCTGACTGATCCAAAGGATATATGTGCTTATGCTGTCATTTCTGCCCTCCCCGCTGCTGGGGCTCTTCACTGCCGCCCTGATCTGTCTCAATACAGCGTTCTGGTTCAGCCTGTTTTTGCCCTTTATGTTGCTGAAACTCTTGCCCATCAAGGCGCTGCAGACCTTCTGCGCCCGTGGCCTGATCCCCCTGGCCGAAAGCTGGGTGCGCTGCAACAGCCTGATTCTGCACCTGACCCAGCAGACCCGCTGGGACGTTCAGGGCCTTGAAAACCTCGATCCGAAGGCCTCCTATCTGGTGATCAGCAACCACCGCTCCTGGACCGATATCTTTGTGCTGCAGCATATTTTTCAAGGTCGGATTCCCTTTTTGAAGTTTTTTTTAAAAAAGGAGCTGATCTGGGTGCCTTTGCTGGGCCTGGCCTGGTGGGCGCTGGACTTTCCGTTTATGCAGCGCTACTCACGGGCCTTTTTGGAAAAACATCCCCACCTGCGCGGCAAAGATATGGAAACCACCCAGAAGTACTGCGCCCGCTACAAACACTACCCGGTTTCGGTGATCAACTTTTTAGAGGGCAGCCGCTTTACCCCGGCCAAGCAGAAAGCACGCCAATCGGTTTATCAGCATCTCCTGAACCCCAAAGCCGGCGGGGTGGCCCTGACTCTCTCCAGCCTGGGCGACTACCTGCAGCAGGTACTGGACGTTACGATTCTCTACCCCCAGAACCGGCCCAAAAATATTTTCTGGTGTCTGCTGAGCGGCAAAATTCCCGAAGTGGTGGTGCGGGTCCGGGCCCTGCCGGTACCGGCGGGCGTGATGGACCGTGATTACCTGAACGACGAGACCTTTCGCAGCGAAATCCAGAACTGGGTCAACAGCCTCTGGCAGCACAAAGATGCCCAGATTGAGGCTTTGCTGAACCCTGCTGAAAGCGAAGCCCCTGCGATAGCCCATCAGGCAGGGCTGAAAGCTTAGGCTCCCGCACAGCCAGACTGCCGGAAAGGGTATAATACCCCCATGAAATCCTGGATGTTTCGCCTGCTGCTGATTAGTCTAACGCTGGGTCTGCTCAGCGCCTGCTGGTTCTGGTGGCAGCATCAGCAACCACCGGCAACAGCGCCCTATATGGTCTGGTTCACCGAACCCGCTCAGGAAACGATTGTCGCTGAACAGAGCGACCAGATCTGCAGCTGGGTAGCCCAGAGCCAGCGCAGTCTGGATATTGCCGCCTTTGAGATCAGCCTGCCCTGTCTGGGTGAAGTGCTGCTGGCGCGCCAGGCCGCCGGGGTTCAGATCAGGGTGGTCACCGACAGCGACCATGCCGACACCCCGGTCATACAGGCTCTTAAAGCGGGGCAGGTGCCTGTGATTGAAGATCAGCGCTCAGCTTTTATGCATCATAAGTTTATGGTGCGCGACGGCCAGAGCGTCTGGAGCGGCTCCCTGAACCTGACCCCCAATGGTGTGGAGCGCAATAACAACAACGTGATCATCCTCGAACACCAAGAGATGGCTGCCCTGTACACCGCTGAATTTGAAGAAATGTTCCTGAAGCAGGCTTTTGGACCGCGTTCACCGCGTCAGCCCCTGCCAGCACTCTTCAGCCTGCCTGGCACAACCGGGGCGCTGGAAGTCGAAGTCTTGTTTTCACCCGAAGACCCGGTGCGTGAGCGGATACTGGATCTGCTGAAAGCGGCCCGGCAGGAGATTGTGTTTATGGCGTTTGCCTTTACCGATAAAGCCATGCAGGAGGTGCTGCTGCAAAAGCACCAGCAGGGTGTATCGGTGCGGGGTCTGTACGAAAGCCGGGGAGCAGGCAGCCGCTACAGCAGCTACGGCCCGCTTCAGCGGGCCGGCCTGGATCTGCGCCGGGACGGCAATCCGGGTGCGATGCACCACAAGGTGATGATCATCGATCAACAAACGGTGATCACCGGCTCATATAATTTCAGCCGGAATGCGGATCAAAGCAACGATGAAAATGTGCTGATTCTGCACCATCGCGATCTGGCAGCTGCTTATCGGCAGGAGTTTGAAAAACGCTTTCTTCAGGGACAGTAACAGCAGCCGTAAAACTGGCGCTGAGCACTACCAGGATTCATAATGAATGCATTCGCGCAGCACGCCCCGCTGGCGCAGCAGCGCATGTAAGTCAGTCAGCATCTGCTGGGGGCCGCACAAGAAGTAATGCGCCAGCACGGGCAGATCCAACCGTTCCAGCGCGGCCGCATCGATGCGGCCGCGCTGCTGCACCCAGTCGGGGATCGGCTCTGCAGCGTCAGCACGTACAAAGAAATGCACCTGCAGGCGGGCGTCGGCGGCAGCGCTCTCGCGCAGTTCGCGGCCAAAAGCAAATTCATCTGCCGTGCTGGCGCTGTAAAGCAGCGTCACACGGGTATCTGTAAAGCGATCGCGAATGGCCCGAAACATGCTCAGCAAGGGCGTGACGCCAATGCCTCCGGCCATCAGCACCACTTCATCGCCCAGACGGGGCTCAAAATAGACCCTTCCCATACCCTGGGGAGAGATTTCAAAACGATCACCCGGCTGGGCCTGATCGTGCAGGTAGCCGGTCACGGGATGCGCTGAGCGCTTGACGGCAATTTCAAGCCGGGTATTCTGGCCGGGATCAGCTGCCGGCGCCGAGGTCAGTGAAACCCCCAGCACTTCCTGGTGCTGCTCACGGCGCACAAAGAGGTCAATCCACTGCCCCGGATAATAAGTAAAGGGGGCCTCTACAGCCAGGCTCAGACGGCAGACTGTGGGGGTTTCAATCTGTTTTTCAATCAGGGTAACGGACACGGTCTGCATAAAGTAATGTTGGCCTCACAAGGATTTTTTGTCGGATGGCACAGGGCACAGTATAATAATAACAAGTGTTCTTCAAGGGGGTATGCATGCAAAGCTTCTCGTGGGCCCCAAAAGCCCTGCTGATTGTGCTGATATGTTTCAGCAGCGGCTGTGAGATGGCCCAGGAAAGCCAGGAAACCGTCGCTGAGGGTGCAAAAAGAACGGTTCAGCAAATTGACCGCTCCAAAGCGCTCTCAGATCTCACCCTGCTGACGGCGGCTCTGCAAAGCTACCATCTGCAGCACGGCAAATATCCGGCCAAACTCCAGGATCTCGATCTGAAAGCGGTACACCACCCCGAAGATCTGGATTATGATCCCGAAACGGGTACCCTGCGCAGCAAGTCTTACCCAGAGCTGTGAATCCCGTAGCCGCACAGCGTGGCTTCTGCTAAGTTGATCCCTATGCCACCCAAAATCAAACGCTTTTTACTGGGCCTGCTGGCCGCTTTTTGTCTGCCTGTACTGGCTTTTGCGCTGCTGTGGTTCAGCAGCCGGGGCGATTACAGCCAGCAGGAAACCGTCAGCAGCCAGCCTGCGCTGCCCCGAATTGCGTTCAAAGACACCACACTGCATGCAGAGACCTTTGGCGCCAGCCATTTGCCGCCTGTGGTCGTGGTGCATGACGGGCCTGGCGGCGATTATCGCAGTCTGCTGCCGCTCAAAGCTTTGTCTGATCAGCATTTTATCCTGTTTTATGATCAGCGGGGCAGCGGCCTCTCAGAGCGGGTAGCCGATACCGAACTGACCCTGGAACAGGCCCGGCAGGATCTGGCCGCCGTCATTGATCAGCACGCCGGCACAAAGCCGGTACAGCTGCTTGGCCACGGCTGGGGCGGCATGCTGGCCGCCGCTTATACTGCAGAGCACCCGCAGCGCGTAACGCGCCTGGTACTGGCTGAGCCCGGATTTTTAAACGCCGAGATGGCCGCACAGGTTCTGTTTGCCGGCCAGCGTGGGGCCAGCAGCCAGCTGCTGCGAACCGCCAGCAGCTGGGGCCGATCCTTTCATGTCCCCGCCATCGACCCGGATGCCCGGCGCGACTTTGTCTTTGGTCAGATCCGCACGCAGGCCGCTTATTATTGTGATCAGCAGCTGCCGGCTGACCTGTCTGAGCGCAGCTGGCGTGGCGGCTTTCGGGCCTGGAAGATGCAAACCCAGGCCGTGGTCGATGGCCAGGGTAAAATTCAGCTGGACTTTTTAAAAGGCCTCGACAAGATTCAGATCCCCGTCCTGCTGCTGAGCGGCGAATGCAACCAGATCACCGGTCCCCGTTTTCAGTCGCGCCAGCAGCGGCTCTTTGCACGGGCCGCGCTGCGCATTGTGCCCCAGAGCAGTCATGATCTCTTCTGGGAGCAGCCTGAGCAGAGTCTCAGCGTGGTGCGTGAGTATCTGGCCAGCGGACAGCTCCCCACACCGGCACAGCCCCCCGAAACAACCACCCCTCAGTCAGCGCGCTGACGCTGCTGTTTCTGATAAAACGCCACCGTTTCACGCAGACGTTTTAAAAGATAATTGGCCTTTTTGGCGGAGCTGGCAATCGGATAGCGGGTGGTTTTGACAATGGGGCGTTCCGCCAGGGAGTATTGCACCCGAATCACCAGTCGGTTGGGAATCTCATACTGTTCCAGATAAAGTGAAGCCACTGCAAAGGTTGGGTAGCGCAAATCCTCAATCACCTCCTCTGGCTGCCCCAGATGATGCTGGATCGTACGGTAAGAAAAAAAGTCTGGATCAACGGTGATTTGGGTCTGGTAACGCTGACCATGCTGCTTCATGGCGGCCAGAGCCAGTCCGCTGCCCAGCGGCAAAGCCAATGCCAGCAGCAAGCCAATCTGGGGCATGCTGAGCAAAACAGGCAGCCCCACCACATTGCCCCCCAGCAGCAGAACCAGCAGGCTGCGATAATCATGCAGCATGGGCTTTAACTGCAGCTGCAGACCATCAACGCCTTCCTGAATCACAATGGCTGGATCGCCGGGACCCAGAATCCGCTCCGCTTCGGCCAGCAGTTCAGCCGAAATCAGGGGCATATTGTCCAGTTTACGCAGGCTTTCAGACGCTTCCCAGGGCGAAGCAAAGCGTTCTTCCGGGCGCGGTGCGACCATTTTTTCGAGCCAGTAATAAAAAGGCTGGCTGCAGCGCACCTGATCCACAAACTGAATTTTAAGCTCCTGCTGGGGCATCTCAGAAGGTGAGCGCCCGGCCAGCAAATGAATCAGGGTGGTACCAATGCCATACAGATCGGACTGGGGCACAGCCTTGCCGACAAACTGTTCGGGCGCCATATAGCCATAGGTGCCAATGACCGTGGAGCCTCCGCCCCCCTGGGGACGAAAAGCGTCCTGCACCGCACCAAAATCAATCAGGTAAATCTGCCCTGCACCATCGCGCAAAATATTGGAGGGCTTGATATCCCGGTGAATCAGCGGCGGATCCAGTTCCTGCAAAAAAGCCACCAGCGCCAGCAATTGTGCAGCCACCTGGCGGACCTCCGCCTCCGTCGGCCGCCAGCCCTGGCGCAGATGTTCTTCCAGATTGCGGGCATCAATCTGCTCTGACACCACATAAAAGCGGTGCAGCTGATCGTTTTTGACTTCAAAATGCTCCACCAGCCGGGGCAGTCCAGGATGTTTCAGCCGTTCCAGCGTACTGACCTCCCGCTCATAGAGCTCAAAGCTCTTCCAGTTGGTCATGCGTTCAAAATGCAGTTCGCGCACCACACATTTTTGCTGATCGGCCAGAGCGGTTACGGCATAGGTCACGGCAATATCGCCCTGGCCCAGAACCGCTTCCACACGGTAACGCCCGTCAATCAGGGCCCCCGGTGGCAAAACATGGCTGGCCGGTACCACGCTGTCATCTTCAGCCTCTTGCGCGGGTTTATTAAGGGTCTGCCACTCCAGCTGAATGGCCCGCGAAACACGCTCCTGAATCGCAGGCAGGCTCAGCACGCGGTACTGGGGCATAATGGCCTCCAGCACTTCGAGGGCTTCGTCAGCACCCTGAAAGCGCTGCTCAGGTGTGGGCAGCAACAAATGTTCAATCCAGTTGGCAAAAGGCGCGGAGCACTCAACAAAGGGCCTGAAGTTGAGCAGGAGATTCTGCTGGGGCAAATTGGCCGGCTCACGGCCCGAGAGCAGAAACACCAGCGTGGCCCCCAGACCATACAGGTCAGAAGCTGGCAAAGCCCGCCCTGAAAACTGTTCCGGGGCCATATAACCATAGGTGCCGATCATGGTCGATCCACCGGCGCCGGCCAGGGCCAGGGCTTCCTGCACCCCGCCAAAATCGATCAGGTAGACCACCCCCTGATCGTTGAGAATCAGATTGGAGGGCTTGATATCGCGGTGAATCACCGGCGGGTTAAAGCGGTGCAGATAGCTCAGAATCTTAAGAATCTGTACGGCAATCAGATAACAGGAGTCTTCAGGCAAATGCAGGCCCTGATAAACCCGCTCCGCCAGAGTTTGTCCGCTGACCCGCTGCAGCACCAGGCAACAATCTACCCGATCATCGTGACGGGTTTCAAAATAGTCCAGCAAAGCCGGAATCTGAGGGTGATCCAGATGCGCCAGGGTACGGGCTTCGCGCTTAAAAAGCTCCAGGCGCTTCCAGTTGCCCAGGGTGCTGAGCTGCATCTGTTTTAAAATGCAGTGCTCATCCGTTTGTTCGTCCCAGACCAGATACGTTGCCCCATCACTCCCACCCGCCAATTTTTTGACCACACTGTAACGCTCGGCAAAACGGACATTTGACCTGTCTGGAAGGGATTGTTCTGAGTTCATCGTCTTGCTGCCTGAAGAAAAGTTGGTTAATCTGCTTATACGATAGCGAAAAAACCATGAAAAAACAAACACTGATTCTCTTACTGACTGCCCTGTCACTGCTGAGCGCCTGTCCGGCCCAGACCGATTCAGCTGCCATACAGGCACCCACAGATCCGCCGCCTGCAGCTGTAGCAAGCTACCCACAGGATAAACTCAGCTGCTGCTGGGAAGACCTGCTGAAAACCCAGGCCGAATATGCCACCCTGGCCACCCAGGCCTATAACGGTGAACCCGACGCCCTGCGTCAGATGCTGAAACAGGTCAACACGCTCAGTCTGAGCGACAGCTATGCGCACGGTACGGTGCTGGCTAACACATTGCACCACCTGGGTGATCAGCGCTTTGCTTTTGTACTGCAGGACCTGCAGCCTGACTTTAAAAAAATACATCCCGGCTTTCAGGAAAGCCTGCAGGATACTTACCGCAACCTGCTTGAAGGCGGCTTTGTCCTGAGCGCTGACAGTGAGGTCAGCCAAAAAAGTCTGGCCGACTACCCGCTGACAGCCGGCCTGCTGCAGTACGAACTGAATTAAACTGGCTTGTGGCCTGTATTTGCTGTTAAACTGAAACATCCTGTTGTGTTTCAGAGGAGGGTTTATGCTGGCCGCCATTCGCCAGAATCCCTGGTTTCGTCGTATAGAAGCCTTGTTCCCCGATTATTTTGCCGAAAATGTTTTTATGCAGCTCTTTGGGATCAGCAAAGTGCCCGTACTGTTTTTTTTGCAGCCCAAAGTGGTCGAACTGACCAGCGAAAACTGCATCATTAAAATCCCGCTGAGCTGGCGCAGCAAAAACCACCTCAACAGCATGTACTTTGGGGCACTGGCTGCTGGCGCCGACTGTGCCGGCGGCTTTATGGCCATGAAAATCAGCTATGAAGAAAAGCTGCCCGTCAATATCGTGTTTAAAGACTTTCAGGCTGAGTTTTTACGGCGGGCCGAAGGCGACGTTTACTTTGTCTGCGAAGATGGCTATGCCATTCATAAAATGATGCAGGCAGCCATCGAAAGCGGCGAGCGGCAAAATCTGCCGGTGACCGTCACGGCCTATGTGCCTGAAGATCAACCCCAGGAACCCGTTGCCCGCTTTGTGTTAACCCTGTCGGCCAAAATGCGGAGCCGCCAAACATGAGCGATCTCCAGCAGGCCCATCAGTGGTGTGCCCAGGCCCGCCAATACCTGAAATCAGCCAAGGCCATGAAGGGCAGCAAAGCTCTGGTGATGAAAGCTGTTGACCTTTATCAGCAGGTTCTGGAAGCACATGGCCAGGAGCTGAGTGAACCTTATTTTGGCCTGGGTTATATCGCCCTGGCCGGTGGGCGGCCCGACCTGGCGGTGCGCTTTTTGCAAAACGGCCTGCGTCTGAGCCCGGATCATGCGCGCATGCGGCACTTGCTGGGCAGGGCACGGCTGGCCGCCGAAAAGTTTAATGCCCGCCAGGAAGCCCTGGCCGCCAGCGCGGGCGCTGAATCCGCCAAACCTGCTGAAACCCATGCTGGCCCGCCCCCCAATGAGCTGATCTCTGACCTGGGCCCCGAACAGAATGCCGATAAAATCAGCAGCGGACCCGAAGTGGAAATGCTGCAACGGGCCCTGCAAAAATTTGGCCATGCGCTGATGGTGACCGGCGTATACGATCGCCCCACCTATGCCGCCGTGCGCAGCCTGCAGAGCCTGCACAAAATTCCGGTCACAGGACTGGTAGATGCCGCGACCCGCGAACAGATTAATCCCATGGTGAAAGTGGTGCTGAGTGAGCAGGACAGCCAGGAAAAGCTCAAAGATATCCTGATGAACTTTGCTCAGGTGCGCGGGCAAAACGTCAGCCTCTTTGCCCAGGAAATGCTGCTGGAGCTATTGGAGCTGCTCTTGCAGGTGGTACAGGACTTTCCCAGCGAAACCGAAGACGCCTTGCCCGGTCCCCGGGCACCTGAGCTCTGGCCGCGTGAATACCTCAGCTCCAGGCTGGGCAATATGGGCCAGATGGGTATTGTCAGCAAAGGCCTCGAAGTGCAGCGTGTCCAGCAGATTTTACATCAGCTGGGCTACCCGGTCAAAATCAACGGCCAGTTTGATTTACAGACCTTTTCAGAACTGAACCGCTTTCAGCTGGATCAGGGACTGACAGTGACCGGGATTGTAGAAGGCCCCACCCGTGAGCGTTTAAACGCCTTACTCGAAGGCATTTTTCAGGAAGAAGCCACCCAGGAGGCGATCTTTGAAGAAGTGGCCCGGTTTCAGGCTGAACTTCAGCTGCAGCACTGGCCCACCATCGAAAAGCGCCGAGCCCTGCTCAGTGAGGTGGTGATCACCTTGATCAAAGAAGGCCGTCTGCCGGAGCTGGACCCTGAGATCGCCCCTTATTTTCAGCTGCAGTCAGAGCTGGGCCCGGCCAACCGGCCCGGTAAGGTCAGCCAGGGACGAGAAGTCAGGCTGCTGCAACAGGTCCTGCGCAAACTGAACTTTGATAAAGTCAGCATCAACGGCACCTACGACAGCGAAACCTATAACGCCGTCAGAGCCTTTCAGATGAGCAAAAAGCTGCCCATGACCGGCCTGGTGGATGCCCGCTCCCGCGAGGAGCTCAACGCGCTGATTCTGATGGTGCTGGGCCGTCGGGAACCCGACGACGATCACTGAAGCTGAAAGACCGTCAGTACAGGCTGATCCAGCCAGTTCATCAAGGCAAAAAACAAGCTCACAACCACGCTGCCTGCCAGCATAGATGAAAAGAAGCGCTCCAACCAGTAAGCTTTGCGATTGGCGCCGATGGCCTCGTACTGAATCGGTTCATATCGCAGGCTGCGCCCACATCTGACACAATCCGCATTGGAAATCGCGTTGCTTTTCTGACACTTTGAACATGCTTTATACGCCATGGCCTTGCACTTGAACCTCCACAACAATCTCTTTACTAAACTTAACATAAAAACACAAAACAATACAATAGATCCAAATGCAAAAGCCCCCTCCCGCAGGAGGGGGCCAGAAGACTATTTAAACATCAGACGTAGGGGTTGTAGCCCGAACCATTGCGAAGCTCTCTGAAAAGCTGCTGCAGCAGTGTCTTCAGTTTCGCCGCATCATTGCGAACCTCATCCACACGCTGGGCGTAGGACTGGTTGGAGGCAATCTGCTGGTCCAGCGCGGCGTAATAGCGCTCATTCAGTGAGGCCACCACGCTGCTGGCTGAGGCGCCGGCATTCAGGCTGGAGATGGCGCTGCGGGTCAGATCCATCGCTTCCTGACGGGTCAGGGGTTCAACCGCTGGCTGTGCGGGTGCATCATCTCCAGGGGATACGGTGCCGCCACCATCAGCGACACCGCCAGGGCCACCATCACCTGCATCGTCACCGTCACCCGCTCGCTGGGGCTCAAGCGTCACAATCACGGTAATGGCGTCTTCTCCTTCACCAAAGGTCAGCTCCCAGGCGGCTTCAGACAACTGGGTTACCATGGCAACCACCAGCTCTTCACCAGACTTCATGGTAAAGGTCAGCTTATCGCCCTGCTGGAACATACGCTCCAGACCGCTGTTCATACCAGGTGTAGCCTGACCGGCACTCGCTTCATCATCATTGTTGACGCGAATTTTGAGCTCACCGGGCACGGCCGCTCCCGGTGCCTGGTCCGGCACTGAGATTTTGACCTTACCGGATATGGGAATCTCGATTTGGGCTTCGGTATTGACGGGCGTTTCAGGCTCATCCGTTTCGCCATCGACCGTCACAGAACCGTCAGCAGGCTCGACAATCACGGTCTTGAGTGCTGTATCTGTGCCAGCATAGCCCACAATTTTAACGGCAATATGGTAGGTGCCGGGAGGCAGAGTCGAGAGATCCAGATGACTGGTTCCCTGTGCCAGAGCACCGGTTTCTTTGGAACTCCAGGCCAGCACGCTCTCAGGCAGCAGACCCGATGCGCTGCTCAGGGCCTGGGCAAACAGGGCAGCGTTTTCACCCTGCTTGATGACCATGGGGCTGCTGTCGATGCGCTCAACACGGTCAAAGCGCTCAAAGTCAGGACCCGAGTGCGCCATGCCGCGATCAGCCATATACTCATCCATCAGGGCCCGCACGTTGCCGCCTTCACGGGCTTCGGTAGCCAGCATATTAAACAACGCGGGTGTGTAGCCACCGGCGTTTTTAAAATCAATCGTAATACGGGTCAGGTCTACAATATTGTTGCGGCCGCCGGCCCCGGTCACCTTGAGGTTATTGGCGATATCAATATAGTCGGTCACGCGACCGCCGTGAGCCATCACCGTGTAGGCCTGAAAGAGGTTGCCTTCGTAGTCCTGGGGTGAGGTTTCCAGCAGCTGGTTGCCAAAATCAAAGAAGGCGTCCATGTCCTCATTTTTGTAAAGGGCCATATCGGTCACGCTCAGGAAGCGGCTGAAGTCGTCATAATCCCCTTTGTTCAGCACATTGGTGGCATTGTCGAGGAACTTGCCGATATCATAGCCGGATATCGCAACATAGTAAGCTGTCTGCAGGAATTTATTGAGGTCAGCACCACTCAGCAGCTGGGCGTTCTGACTGTTGAGGAAGGCATCGCCATTGCTCTGCTGGGTGAAGGCCATTTTTTCGTGGTTAAACAGGGCCTGAAAGAAGGTAATGCCCCGCTCCAGGTCTTCGTTGCTGAGGTTTTTGAGCACCGCGCCCACCTTGTTTACCGTGGACGCAGGCACACTGTTCATCAGGTTAAACGCACGCTCTGCCATTTCGGGCGGAATCTGGCCAAGGGCCACTTTAACCGCCAGGGCCTGCTCTGCGGGCACGTTGGTCAGGGCCTGCTGCACCAGCGGGTGGTTGAGCAGGTTTTCAATGCCCACGCCATTGTGCTGATCAGGTGCATCCGGTGCATCAGCCGCTGGCGGCTGGCTCAGGGCAGACGTCAGCTGGTCAAGCAGACTGTCCAGGGCACTGGGGGCTTCAGCTGAAGCATCAGCGGCATCCTGATTGGTGCTTTCGTCGGTCTGGGCGACGGCTTTAATAGCGGCATTGCGGAACGTGGTATTGGAGAGAAGATTTTCAGCGAGCTGACGGGTCAGAGCGGCATCTTGACCCCCAACGAGACGAGCAAAATCCATAGATAGAGAGACCTCTTTCCTCTGGTGATGTAATGAAGGTCGCTGAGACTTAATTAAATATAAGCGCGTAAAGACAGAAACCCCCGCATCATCTCTATCTGCTGACAGCTTGTGGTTCCTGCCTGACTTAACAGAAAAAAAACATTCAAAAAACAAACGGTTAACGATTCAGCGGCAAGCAAAAACAGAACACTGTACGCCAGTCCCCAAAAAGCCAGCGCTTTGCTTCACACCCCGGGCGCGCTAAAATAAACACATCAACCCAGGTACCCCAGGAGCGGATTATGCAAGCCGGTCTCAGCCGCCAGATCATTCCCTCACGCCAGCGCCAGATTGGCATGATGGGCTATGGCAAGCCCGAAAATCAGGTGCTGGAAGCCCACAGCGACCTCTATGTGCGCAGCCTCGTTCTGCGCAGCGATACGGGCCAGCGCCTGATCTTCAGCAATGCTGAAATCTGCTTTGTGACCCAGGCCGTTCAGCAGGAGGTGCTGCGCCGGCTGCAGCAAGTCTGGCCTGATCTGCAGGAGGCTGAGCTGCTGCTGAGTGCCCAGCATACCCACAGCGGACCCGGCGGCTATTCTCACTACGCTTTTTATAACATGACCGTTCCCGGCTTTCAGCCAGCGGTGTTTGAAGCCATTGTCAAAAGTTTTGTCAGCAGTATTCTGGCCGCAGAGCGAGCTCTGGCCCCTGCCCGGCTGGCCTTTGCAGCCGCACCCTTTGCCGAACACCTGGACGTGGCCTTTAACCGCTCGCTGCCAGCCTATAATCAGAATCCTGAAAACACCCCCCTGCGCCCTGAACAAACCCATCTGGCCATCGATCGCAACATGTACCTGCTCAGAATCAGCAGCCCCACAGGCCAGCTGCGCGGCATCGTCAACTGGTTTGGCGTGCACGCCACCAGCCTAAGCGCTCGCAACACAGGGGTTTCTTCTGACAATAAGGGCTATGCCGCCCAGTGGCTCGAAGATCATCTGCAGCAACAGGGTCACAAAGCCATCTGCATTTTTGCCCAGGGTGCCGCCGGAGATGTCTCACCCAATTTTCATGGCAGCGGCAAGCACTGGCCCCGCGGCAAATTCAGCGATGACTACGAAAGCATGCGCTACAATGGCCGCCTGCAGGCAGAACAGGCTCTCCGTATCCTCAACGAAGCGGCGTTTGAGCCCCTGGAAAACACCCTCGACTGTCGCCTGCACTACGCCGATCTGAGCCACTTGCCCTGCGCACCGCGTTTTGTCAACGGGCAGAGCGACTGCCGCAGCGCACCAGCAGCGCAGGGTACGGCCTTTCTGGGGGGCACCCCGGTGGATGGCCCCGGTATTTCACCTGCGCTGCAGGGCCTGGTGGCGGGCTTTTCGCGCTGGCAGCGGCGCCGCTATCTGCGCCAGCTGCAGGCCAGCGATCCGGCACGCTGGCAGCAGGAGCGCGAAGATCAGCAGATGCAGGCCCCCAAAATCCTGGCCGTTGAAAGCGGTCGCCGCCGCTTTCTGGGCCTCAGCCAACCTGAGCAGCTGCCCGTGCCCGCCGCCGCTGACCCGGTGCTGGGAGAACTGAAACGTCTCTGCCAGAAAGGCGCCATGCGCGAGCACAGCTGGACGCCCCAGATCCTGCCCCTGCAGATTGTGCGCATCGGTTCGCTGGCCCTGATCGCCTTTCCGGGTGAGGCCACCACCACCGCCGCCCGTCGGCTCTGCCAGAGCGTGCAGAATGATCTGGCAGCCGCCGGCATCCGGCAGAGTGTGTTTTGCGGCTACAGCAACGCCTACTTTGGCTATGCCACCACACCCGAAGAATACCTGCTGCAGCGCTATGAAGGTGGCCATACGGTCTTTGGACGCTGGACCCTGCCAGCTTTTCAGACCGCTTATACTGAAGTGGCCGCCGCTTTGCGGACAGCCCCTGCGCAGCGGCCACAGCCACCGAATCTGCGCCCGCCGGTGTTTTCAGAACAGGAGCTGGCCCTGCGCACGGGCGGGAGCTGGCGCTGAATGCCGGGCACTTATCACAGCTATCGGGCCGCTTTACAGCAGCTGGAGCTGCCCTGCGCCTTTGTGGATTTGGATGCGCTGGACGCCAATATTCAGGCGGTGTTGCAACAGGCCGACGGCCTGCCCGTCCGAGTGGCCACAAAATCGATTCGCTGCCGCTGGCTGCTGGATTATCTGCTGCAGGCCGGCTTTAAAGGCCTGATGTGCTTCAGTGCGGCCGAAGCAGCCTGGCTGTCCACAGCAGGCTTTGACGATCTGCTGGTGGCCTATCCCAGCCAGGACCGCAGCGCTGTAACCGCACTGTGTCAGCAGGTCAAAGCGGGCAAAGGGATCTGGCTGATGGTCGACAGTCTGGCCCAGGCCAGCTGGCTGAATGCACTGGCCGCGGAAGCCCGGATTCAGCTGCCGATCTGTCTGGATCTGGATATGTCGAGCAGCTTGCCCGGCCTGCACTTTGGGGTGCGCCGCTCCCCGCTGCGCAGCCCGGAAGCCGTCAAGCGGTTGGCACAGCAGGTTCAGAGCAATTGTCCGCATCTGAACATCAGCGCCCTGATGGGCTACGAAGCCCAGATTGCCGGTGTGGGGGATCTGCAGGGACCTTATCTCAAAGCCAAAGTGATTCAGGCTTTGCAGTCTTACTCCCAGCGCCGGGTGTTTGCCCGTCGGCAGGCCAGTCTGCAGCAACTGCAGGCCCTGGGTATTGCCCTGGATTTTGTCAACGGTGGCGGCAGTGGCAGCCTGCGGCGCACCCGCCAGGACAGTGCGGTGACCGAGCTGACCGCCGGTTCAGCCTGTTTTGCCCCGGTCCTGTTTGACCATTACCGGGATCTCCAGCTGCAGCCGGCAGCAGGTTTTGCCCTACCTGTGGTGCGCCAGCCAGCCCCGGACATCTATACCTGCCTGGGTGGGGGGTATATCGCCTCCGGCGCAGCCGGTCCGGATCGGCTGCCCCAGGTCTGGCTGCCCGAAGGCGGTCAGCTGCTGCCGCTTGAAGGGGCAGGAGAAGTCCAGACCCCCGTACACTTTGCACAGGCTGTGCCGCTGCAATGGGGAGACCCGATCCTGTTCCGGCATGCCAAAGCTGGCGAACTCTGTGAGCGCTTTAAGCAGCTGCATTTGCTGCGGGGGCAGCAGGTAGAGCAAAGCGTGCCCACCTACCGGGGCGAAGGGCAGTGTTTCTTTTGAGGCCTTCAGACCACCGGCGAAGAGGTGGTCAGCTCATAAATCCACTTCAGCAATTGTACAAAGCCCCACAGCAGCGCCACCACCACCAGTAGGGGCCAGACCAGTCCGCGCCGGCTCTGGGCCAGTTCACCCGCCTGGTTGAGACGGTACTGCACATGTTCGCCAAAGGTCTCAGGCTCAGGCGTCGGGGTCGGCTCCGGGCGCGTGGGGCTGACCTGCGACTCGGTAAACGGTTGGGGCGGCTCCAGCACAATGCTGTCGCTGCAGCCCCAGAGACCGGCGCACAACACAAGCGCCAGCACGGCATGGCGACCGGTCCGGGACAGGCATTGAAGGGATGTGAACATGGCTATCAGTTTAGCAGGCCCCTTCAGCAGCTGCACAGCAAAACAAGGCGTGTTAATATGTTGAGGCAAAGGCCCTGAAAATATCTGAAGAGGTAAAATATGTCTGAATTTTATCTTTCGGCCAATACCCGGCAGCAACTGCAGGATACCGCTGCTGCACTGGCTCTGGCGCCTGATGCCCTGATCAGCCTGCTGCTCAGCCAGCATCAGCTCTGGGCCAGGATGCAACCACAGGATCTGGATCCCGCCTTTGAAGCAAGCTGCCAGCAAGCGCTCAGCACCCACCAACAGCTTCTGCAGCGAGCGCCCAGCTGATGTCTGTCCGCTATCTCAGCAGCCTGGAGCTGGTGCATTTAAACCAGCAGATCTGCCGCCAGACCGGTCACCCCTGCGGTCTGCTCTCACTGGAAGCCCTGCAGGCAGCACTGGAGCGCCCGGCGGTAAGCATTGACGGCTATGAACCCTTTCCGGGTCTGTTTGAAAAAGCGGCTGTCATGCTTGAGAGCCTGATTCAGACCGCACCCTTTCTGAGCGACAACCAGGCCACGGCTTTTTTGGCCGCCGACGTGATGTTGCGCCTGAACGGGCAGTCTCCCGGTGCTGCGCCTGACGACAGCGAACAGCTGGCGTCTATTGCCCTGCAGCAGCTGACCATTCCCCAGATTGCCGAATGGCTGCGCCAGAAGTCGCAGCCAGCCCTCTGAATTCTATGCTATACTCTTTCGAGCAACGAGCAATAGGGTAAGGCAAGCATGACCACCACATCAGCCGCCGGAAACATACGCTTTGGCGGCAGCGGTTTTGGCCCCGAATACATTCAGCGCCGCAAGCGCCAGGTTGACTTCTATGACGAAGAACGCAACGATAGCTCGCAACAGGGCCTGTCCCAGCGGCGGCAGCAGGACGAAACCGAAGTTTTTCTGTTTACGGTCAAAGATCCGGTCCGTTCAGCCCTTACCCAGTTGATGACCCTGATCAAAGTCACCCTGATCGAGAGCCCCGAAAGCATGGAATCCCGCCCTGAAATCATGTCGGGCCCGCTGGGCTATACCTCGGTCAAAGCCGTTCGTCCGGTGGCCTTTACCCCCACCAAAACCATCTTTCGCCCTGTGACACGTTAGCCTTGAAAATTGCACTGATTGAATGCCCGGTTCACCCCCTGCAGATCTTCTGGCAGGATGTCTATTTTCCTGACGCGGCCTTTCCGATCAATGACTTTTTGTATGACGAACCCCATGAGGTCAAAATCTGGAACTTCAGCTGCGACCCGGAGCTGACCGTTACCCAGCTGGTGCAGGATCTGCAGGCTTATCAGCCCGTGGTGCTGGGCATCAATGACAACCAGTCCACCAATGGTCTCGTGCTGGAGCGCCTGATCAAACAGATGTTTCCCCGTGCTCTGGTGTTTTTTTCACCCACCAGCATGGCGCTGGAACAATTGCTGGATCAGGCCAACCAATCCGCCATGCGCCTGCGCCAGCGCACCCGCCCGGTATCGGGCAAGCTCCGCTTTCGCAGCACCTGGACCGAAACAGAACTCTTCAGCGATCTGACAGAATCCCAGCAAAGCAAGGCTCTGACCCATGCCCGTGACTATCACACCCGCTACCGGCTGGACACCTGGGCCGATTATCTGCCCCAGCAGGCTTACCGCCTGAACCTGGAAACCCTGGAGATTCTGAGTGACTGCTTTCCTGAAGCGCACCCGATCTGGCAGCACGACAGCCTGCGCCTGCTGGATATTGGGGCCGCCCGCTGGGCCTACGCCCCGGCCCTGTATCAGTTTTTCAGCCAGGCCTACAGCAGCAGCCCCAGGGATGTCTATCTGACGGGCATTGAGCTGGACCCCTACCGGGTAGATCAGGAAGGCTACAGCTGCGTGGATCACGCCCTCTCATACATTGATCCCATCGCCAGCGTCAGCCGCTATCTGAATCAGGACGCCTTCAGCTATACCAGTACCCAGCCCTATGATGTGGTGACACTGTTTTCACCCTATGTGCGCTGCGAAGACCATCTCTTCAGCGGCCTGCCGCTGGAGTTTTTCAGACCCGCCGAGCTGCTGCAGCATCTGAGCGGTCTGATTCACCCCAGTGCGGGCAGCCTGCTGATGACCCAGCCCAGCGAAACCCGCTTTATTGCGCAGCGGGAGCTGCTCAAAAGTCTGGGCATTCAGCCCGAGTTCAATGCGGCCTTTCGCTCCAGCCTGACCGGAGATCGGGGCTGTTACCTCTCCCTGATGCAAAGCAAAAATCTGTGCTGCCGCTGAAACCTTTGCGTGAAAACTTCCGTCTAGTAAACGTTCGACTCTCAACAGATCTATTTCAACACGAAAGAAGGTACCCTTCCGATGTCTAACCAGTCTCTCGTCAAAAAAAGCCTCTTAAGCAGTCTGGTCCTCTCTCTGGGCCTGCTGGCCGCCTGCGGCGACAACCCCAGCACCGTTACCCCCGGCACACCGGGCAACCCTGGTCAGGCCAGTCTGTCTGCCATTGCCGTCAGTGAAATCTCTTCGGATGATAAAATCAGTGCCAATATCTCCCTGTCCTGGGGGGCCCTGCCCGACAGCGTCAAATCCATCAAAATTTTCCGCCGCCGGGCCGACAGCGAAGGCGCCACCGAAATCTCCACCTTTGCCAATACTGGCCGCTTGACCCTGGATGACACAGATCCCAGCCTGGCTGCGGGTGTCGACTACATCTACAACCTGCGTGGTGACAACGAAAACAGCGTGGCCACCGTGACCGCCAACAGCCCTGCCATTCAGATTATCAACGCCGCGGCCATTTCACCTTTTGCCGTGACCCAGCCCGCCAGCAACGGTGCTACCCTGCAGGACGTCGACGGCATGGGCCACCGCTTCAGCTGGGCAGACGCCGGCACGGGCCTCTACCATGTGCAGGTCTCTGACACCGCCGGCATTGTGCGCTGGGGTGCGATCACCAAAAATACCAGCATCACCTACGGCACCCGCTCCGGCACTGAGCGCAACGGCGGTATCACCTCCCAGCCTGACCCCAAGCTGACCGTGCCCCTGGCCCTGACCAATAAGCTGACCATCTCCAGCACCAGCCCCAATAATGCCCGCAACGAAGTGCTTTTTCAGGGCATTGGTCAAACCGGCCAGTACCGCATTCAGGTTTCAGCCATTGAAACCCAGCCCAACAAGGGCGATCTGGCCGGCGCGCGCTCGATTGCAATCCGCAAAGCCGAGGAAATCCGTTTCTTTGCCCAGTAAGCCCCGCAAGGGCTAATAAATCCAGACCTCACCGCTGCCGGTGAGGGTCTGGACCCCGCGATACATGCGCCCGGTATTAAAAGGCATGCGCCAGTTGCCTTTGGCGTCCACCACAATCAGCCCACCGGCTCCGCCCAGTTCAGTGACCTGTTGCAGGGCCCCTGCGGCGGCCTGCTCAAGCGTCTGGCCCGTATAGCGCAGCCGCGCGCTCAGCTCATGGGCCAGCACGGCCCGCATAAAATACTCACCATGGCCTGTGGCCGACACAGCACAATGCGCATCAGCATAGGTGCCCGCCCCGATCAAAGCCGAGTCGCCAATGCGCCCAAAGCGCTTGTTGGTCATGCCCCCAGTCGAAGTGGCCGCCGCCAGCGCCCCATGCACATCGAGCGCGACGGCTCCTACAGTGCCAAAGGATTTTTTTTCATCCTGACCTAAGGCATGATCCAAAGCGGTGCGATCCTGATCGCGAATTTGCAGCAGTTGCTGCCAGCGGTAGTCGGAATGAAAAAATTCAGGGGGTTCTATCTGCAGGCCCTGCTGCCGGGCAAAGGCCACCGCCCCGCTGCCGCTTAGCATCACATGGGGCGAGTGCTGCAGCACCGCGCGGGCCAGCGAGACCGGGTAACGCACGCCCTGTACCCCAGCCACCGCCCCAGCTTCACACTGGCGACCGTCCATGATCGCCGCATCCATTTCCTGCAGGCCTTCATGGGTATAGACAGATCCCCGCCCAGCGTTAAAGACTTCACAGTCCTCAAGGACTTTCACTGCGGCTTCGACCGCATCCAGCGCCGACTGTTCCAGACAGGCCACACCGGCCGCCAGGGCCTGCTGCAAGCCCTCACGGGCTGCTGCTTCACGCTCAGCTGAAATCTGGCCTTTAAACAGGGTGCCAGCGCCCCCATGAATCAGAATCACGGCCTGCATCGCTCAAAACCTCCGCTTGCTCACTGCACAGCAAGATACCACAGCCAGCCGCAGGGCTTGTCTGAAGATGCATTTGGCCCTATGATCTAAACAGATACCGGGAGGAAGCATGCCGCCACCATTCTTGATCGCCAGCCTGCTGTTTTGCGCCAGCCCCGTTTTTCTGGCCATGGGCCTGCATCTGCAGGCCCGACGCCTGCACCAGCGCAACCAGGCCAAGGCCGCCTTCTGGCAATCCCTTGAAAGCCAGTGGGAACCGCTGCTGCTGGAATACATCCGCGCTGAACTGCCGCCGGAGCAGATCTGGGCCCAGGTTGAAGCGCGGCACGAGCTGTATTTTATTGATTATCTGATGCGCACGGCCCTGAATTACCCGCCGGGCCGAGAAGCGTTTCAGGTGCTGGCCAGACCCTTTTTGCCCGCCCTGACGGCCCGGCTGACGGCCCAGCGTGGGGATGCTGAGCAGCGGGCCCGGGCCGTGCAGACTCTGGCCCTGCTGGGCAACAGTGAACAGCACGGGGTCTTGCTCCAGACCCTCGAAGATCCGGCCCCGCTGGTGACCTTACTGGCCGCGCTGGCGCTCTCCCAGGCCCGGCTACACCGGGCCGCTCCGGCCATTTTAAACCAGCTGCCCCGGCTGGCCGACTGGCATCTGGGCCTGCTGAGCCAGCTGCTCAGCCGCATGGGGCCCGATGTGGCCCCCCTGATTCTGAACTATCTCGAAAGCGCCGACAACCCCGAGGCCCAGACCGTCTGCCTGCAGGTGCTGACCACCCAGAACCATGCCCCCGGCGTGCAGGCTGCCGTACGCCTGCTCTCAGACAGCGATAAAGTCAACGTGCAGGTGGCGGCCCTCAACCTGCTGGGCCAGCTGGGCCAGGCTGAGCACCTGCCCCTGATCCGCAGCCACTACAACTCACCCTACTTTGCCGTGCGTCTGGCGGTGATCCGGGCCCTCTACCGCCAGCAGCACCCCGAAGACACGGCCCTGTTTCAGCAGGCTTTTGAAGACAGCTCCCACTGGGTGGCCATGCAGGCAGCCCAGGCACTCAAAGCCACCGGACAGGAGCACGTGCTGCACGAGATTCGCTTTATGCAGCACCCCCGCGCCAAACTGGCTAATCAGGTACTCAACACCCTCGACGATCTGCAAACCCTGGCCCAGGCGGTGCAGAATGAAGAGTTTAAACATCAGGTAGGCATGCTCTTTCAGAAGTTCAAGCAGCAAAACAGCCGCGATGTGCAGCAGATGATCACCCGCATCTTTTTTCAGCCCCAGACCCATCCTGAGGTGCGCTATGCCATGGCCCGGGAGCTGGAAAAGTTCCGCAATTACCAGTTTTTTTACCAGACCCTGAGCGCTTTTATTCTGGGCTTCAGCGACCAGCGCTCGTTAATACGGGCTCTGCACAGCTTTGCCAACCCCGAATCGGTACCGGCCCTGATGGACTACTACCGCAACAGCGCCAGCTGGGAAGAAAAAATCGAGATCGTGGACGCCCTTGGCGATATCGAAAGCATGGAGAGCCTGGCGTTTTTAAGCAAGGTCTACAACGAACTGCACGAAAACGCCGACCAGGCCGGCCCCCCCGAACAGGTGGCTCAGCTGCAGACCCATCTGGCCGAAGCGCTGGCGCGCAAGATGCGGATTTAAGGACGTTTTAGCGCCCCGGCGCTTCACGCACAGCACGGGCCATGTCCACGCGGCCATGGCCGGCGTATTTGTCTTTGCCGTTCATGATCACGTCTTTGGCCGTGCGCTCCAGCTGGGCGCGCACCTGCTGGTGGTTGAGCTGGGGGTACTGGCTGCGCACCAGGGCGGCAGCGGCAGTCACAAAGGGTGCGGCCATGGAAGTGCCCTCCATAATGCGGTAGCCATTGCCCTTGTTGAGCGGGTAGGTCGATAAAATACCCTTGCCAGGGGCCGCCAGATCAATCCAGTCGCCAAAGGTTGAGAAGCTGGCCCAGCCGTCGATATCGTTGGTGGCAGAGACGCCAATGGCCTCTTCAGAAGCGCCGGGGTATTTGGGCTCGTTGTTGCCGGAGTTGCCGGCGGCGGCTACAAAGACCACATCATGCGCCAGGGCGTACTGATAGGCTTCTTTGGAGGCCTGGCCCTCCATCGGGCTGCCCCAGCTGGCGTTGATCACTTTGGCACCGTGATCAACGGCCCAGATCACCGCAGCCGCCGAGCGGCCGGATTCAGAGTGGCCAAAATCGTTAAAGATACGCACGGGCATCAGCTTGCAGCCGGGGGCGACACCGGCAATACCAATGCCGTTGTGGGTGCGGGCCCCGATCACGCCGGCCACATGGGTGCCGTGGCCGTAGCCATCGACGTTACCACCGGGGGCGGGCGGTTTGAGGGTAAAGTCAAAGCCGGGCACAAGCTGGCCTTCAAACTCCGGGTGCTGGCCGTCAATGCCCGAGTCAATCACCGCCACAATCACCTCCGGGCTGCCCGGCTGCTGACGCCAGATCTGATCAGTGCCGGTAATACTGAAGCCGTATTGCACGGGCAAAAACGGATCATTGGGCTGATCGGCACGGGCCATGAGCGGCGGCGGAGCCGGAGCAGGCCGTCCGTTTTCGGGCGGCAGGCTGATGCGCAGATTGGGCTCTGCCCACTGCACGCGGGCATCCTGACTCAGCACCTGAAAAGGTGCGGCCCCTTTAAAGATATACATATTGAGACCCACGGGCATGACCAGCGACAGGCCGTGCTGGCGGGCAAAAGTCGCAGGATCAGCGCCCGGCTGCAGACGCACGACATGTTCACCCGGAATAGCCTGGGCCTGGGGCGGCAGGCTCTGGCGCTGGAGAGTGACCGGTGCTGTGCTCCGGTAAGCACTGGTATAGGACGTTTGGCAGGCGCTCAGACAAAGCAGACCGGCGGCCAGAGCAGCAAAAGAACGGATCATCACGGGGCCTCCAGAACACAGAACGTTTTGGCTATTTTACCACGCCCAAAGCACAAAAACAGGCAAGCACAGCCCTGCCATAAGCTCAGGCGGATCGCTTCAGGAGATCGCTGATAACATCAAAGAGAATCTGTTCATCCCAGATCGGTTTGGAGATATAGGCGTCAAAACCCAGGGCCAGGTATTTTTCGCGATCTCCGCTCATGGCGTGGGCCGTCAGGGCCACCACGGGGATGGTCTTAAGAAGCTCATGTTCGCGCAGGTTACGGAACACATCAACGCCGTCCATCAGCGGCAAAGAAATATCCAGGAGTACAAGATCAGGCGGGTTGTTGGGCAAGTCTTCGAATGCCAGCACGCCGTTCTCATATTCTCTGATGCGGTAGTCATCCTCTAAAAAAGCCTGCAACAGCAAGCGGTTATCGGGACTGTCCTCAACAATGGCAATCAGTGGTTTCATGGGCAGTTCAGACCAACGCGGACTTCGCGCAAAAAAGGCTCTGCTTCGGCATAGGCAGCCAGCATGGTTTCAACATGGGTCTGGCAGGCACTGAGCTGGGGCTCCGGCTGACGGGCGTGAGACTCCAGCTCCTGGGCCGCTGAACGCAGAGCTTCGAGGCCCAGATTGGCCGCACTGGACTTAATCGAGTGCGCCGTGCGCTCCAGCTCCTGAAAACTGGCTGCAGTCACCTGGGTCTGTAAAGCCGCCATTTTGGGCGGCAGGTGTTCAAAAAACAAATCAATCACACGGCAAACCAGCGTGGTACCACCAATGCCCAGCAATTTATTGATGCTTTCGTTATAAGTGCTCATCTTGTTTTTTATACTAGCACAGACCGCCTGCAAGTCGCATGGCAAACACAAAAAATGGACATCCTGAAGTCCCATGTTAGAATCAGAATAAGAGAATCCGCAGCATGCTGCAAAGAACAGGGATAGAGCGATGGCACTGGAACAACAATCGGGTGAACGTGATGCCGTAATCCGCGAATTACTGGCGCAGGAAAGTCTCAGTGAAGAACAGCTGGTTTCAGCAGAGACCCTGCTGGCCGAAAGCCGGGCCGCCGGGCAGCAGGCCCTCAGCGGCACCGAGTGGATTCTAAACCAGAAAACCTACAAACTCACCGGCCTGAGCTATCCAGGCGGTGAAACCCGCTGTGAAATTGACCTGCCCCGGCCAGAGGGTTTTGTGCCTTTTAACCCCGACAACTGGGATCTTTCGGGCAGCCATGTGACCCTGTTTTCAACTGAAACCAGCAAAAAAAGTGACGCCATCGCCTGGAAGCCCGAAGCCGAACTGCGTCTGCTGCAATCAGCCAAAGGCCTGGCGCTGAGCGGCAGCTTTCTGGCCGATCACAACCTGGCGGCCCTGAATCCTGGTTTTATGCTTTCAGCCCAGCCCAAACAGATGCCCCCCAACGGTCCGCTGGATCTGTTTTTTGCCCCCAGCTTCCAATGGCTGGCCATTGCCGATCGCTGTGCGGGCGAAGTGCACCTGCTCGATCTGACGGCCCAGAAGCTGCACAGCAGCTTTCGCGTGCGGGCGGCCGGCTCAGCCAAAGGCCTGAACCTGGCCTTCAGAGAGCAGGCTGAGCAGCTGGTCATCATTGACAACACCAGCAGTGTCGGCATCTGGAGCTTTGCCGGTGAACAGGTCAATAAGCTGAGTCCGGGCGCTGGCTTGCTGGGCAATGGCCTCGTCAGCCCCGACGAAACCCAGCTCTGGGCCATGGCCACCAAGCCCAACCCTGGCCTGCGGGTCATTGATCTCAACAGCGGCGAGGTCATCAAAGAAATCAGCATCAAAGGCAGTCTTTACAGCGTGGGGTCTGATGCCCCCAGTGACCTGCTCAGCCTGACCCCTGATGGCAAAAATCTGCTGTTTATGACCTATCTGAATGAACCCGAACCCTTCACCCCCGTGATCAGTGTGGTGGATCTCGAAAAGCAGAAAACCACCCAGCGCTTTGCCATCAAAGACGGCAGCCGCCCCTGTCTGCTGAGCTTTATGGAGATCAACCCCCTGGCCGCCCAGAAACAGAGCCTGGTGGATCTGCTGCTCTCAATGGAGCTGATCAGTGCTGAAGACTTGCACCGCGCCCGTCTGAGCGCGCGCGAAAAAGAGCAGCAAGCCGCCGCTGCCGCCTTGCCTCAGGCCCAGGCCCTGGACCTGGATCAGCGGGCGTTTGAGGAAGCCCAGAAAGAGCAGGAAGAAGCCGACGAGCCGGAAGAAGCCACTGCTGAGGGCGGTTTTAAACCCGAGAAAGCCCCCCAGATGAATATCTCACCCGTGGCAGATGAACTGATTATTGACCTCTGTGCGCTCAGTATTCTCAAGCGCAGCCAGGGTGAGCTGGATATCAAAAACAATGCCGACCTGGCTGAAGCCCTGGGCCGTGTTAAAGCCGCGGCCACCCGGGCGCGCCACGAGCTGGAATGGCATACTGGCGCCATCATCAAGCTCAAAAAGCTGATCGGCGAGATGAACTTTGAGCAGGTCATCACCCGCGAAGAAATGGAGCAGATGCTGCACAAGCACGAGCGCGACAGCCTGGTACAGTCCCAGCGGGCCACCGTGCCCTCCAACTGCCCCAACTGCGCCAAGCCCATGCTGGGCTCTTATGTCTGTTCTTATTGTGGCTACGAAGTGGAACGTCCCGAAGAACTGCTCAAGCGCGGCCTGATCAGCATTGCCAGCGTCAAGCCCCTCGACAACCTGGCCGAAGGGCACTTTCTGGTCATTGATATCGAGGGCAAGCGCATTCTGGAAATTGACACCCAGCGCAATATCTCTTGGACCATGGGCAAGGATATTCTCTCAGAAGGCAGCATTGAACTGGAGTTCCCCCGCGACGCGGTGCGTCTGGCCACCCGCAACACCCTGGTCACCGATTATTCCCTGAACCGGGTGGTGGAAATCACCCCCAGCGGTCGCCTGTTCTGGGAGTACAACAACGCCCTCTCACCCGAGCACCAGCTCAAAAACCCGGTGCGGGCCACCGCCAATGGCCTGAACCATGTACTGATTGTAGATCAGGGCCGCCACCGCGTTATTGAAGTCGACAAACAGTCCAAAATTCTGAATCAGATAGGTCATACAGACGCCTACGGCGTTGACAATCTGATGCTCAACATGCCCAGTGACGCCCAGCGCCTGGTCAACGGTAACTTTTTGATCACCGATACCGGCAACCACCGGGTGCTCGAAATTGAAGATCAGCGAGTGATCTGGCAATATGGCAACCCTGAAAACCTGGCTTCAGGCGGCTATGGCGGTGAGCCCGGATTTTTGTCTTACCCCCAGTCAGCCCTGCGCATGGATAACGGCCATACCCTGATTGTGGATGCAGGCAACCTGCGCCTGATCGAGGTTAATGCAGAAGGCGAAATTGTCTTCGCGCACAAAACCAACGAAGGCCCGGAAGAGCAGCAGATGGACTCACCCTTTCGCTCTGCCTATATGCCTAACGGCCTGATTATGCTGCTGAGCGAAAGCAGCGTGATCGAAATTGATCCCAAAGCCAAAGAAGTGGTCTGGGCCTGCCAGCTGTCTGAGTTTGAACGGGCCAAAGTCACCCTCAAACCCCAACAGACCACCAAACGTTTTGTGAAGCACGGGGTCAACAACCCTTATCTGCGCTTCAAGCAGGAGGAGGTTGACTCCTCTGAAGAGGCCCAGAACCGGATTCAGGAACTGGTGGCCAAACGTATGGCCGCCAGCCGCACAGCCAACAGCAACAAAGCCCATATCAGCCGTTTTGGCGAGGCTGAACTGCTGCCGCTGGATTTCTTTTTGGTGGAGCGCAATAAAAACCGCGTGGTGCGCACCGATCGCGACGGCAACCTCAGCTGGCGCTATGGCGAAAAAGAAGGCCAGGAACTGCAAAAACCGCACGCCTGTACCCGTACCCCCGAAGGACACCTGCTGCTGAGTGATACTGATCGCCACCGCATTATCGAAATTGATCCCGCCAGCTCCACCATTGTCTGGCAGTTTGGCGAAACCGACAGCCCGCGCACGGGCGACAAAGGGCTGAACCGCCCGCGCTTTGCCCAGGTCATGCCCAACGGTAACTTTTTAATCATTGATCAGAACAACCGCCGCGTTTTTGAAATGCGCCGCAACAAACAGATTGCCTGGGTCTACGAAGGTCTCGACAAGCTGATGGCGCCCTACCATGCTGAACGCGTTGAAAATGGCAACACCCTGATCACCGACTGGGGTGCCCATTGTGTGGTGGAGGTCAACCCTGAAGGCGAAGTGGTCTGGTCTTTTGGTGAGCGTAAGGTGGCTGGCGCGGACGCCAGTCACCTGAGCTACCCGGAACACGCGGCCCGCATGCCCAACGGCAACACCCTGATCAGCGACACCCGCAACGACCGGGTGCTGGAAGTCAGTCCCGACGGCCAGCTGGTCTGGGAGCTGGACGGCAAAGACGCGATCAAGTTTGGCTCGCCGACCTACGCCCGCCGCATGAAAAACGGGCATACCCTGGTGATTCACAGCTCCAACCGCCAGATGCTGGAAGTGGATGCCAAACGCAAACTGGTCTGGAAGCTGATGCTGCCCTTTGACCGGCCCGCCAGCCCCACGGCCAGGCCCGCAACAACAGCCGACGCGTGATTGCGCTGGTCACGGGTGGCAGCCGGGGTATTGGCCTGGCCTGCGCCAAAACCCTGCTGGCCGCCGGCCACAAGGTCTGGATTGCCGCCCGCCAGGCTGAAGGGCTGGCAGCAGCTGTGGCAGAAGAACCCCGCCTGCAGACCCTGCAGCTGGATGTCAGTCAGGCCGAAGCGGTGACACAGGCCTTTGGCGAGATTCAGCAGCAATCAGGTCAGCCGATCCAGATTCTGGTGCATGCTGCGGGCACAGAGGCCTTTTCACCCTGGGAGGCACAAAGCGACCCGGAGCTGTGGCAAAGGGTCATGCAGACCAATCTTAACGGTGCTTATTATTGTCTGCGCGCCGCGCTGCAGCAGATGCAGCCCACCGGCTGGGGGCGCATTGTGGCCATTGCCTCCGTGCTGGGCCTGCGCGGCATGCGCCACAGCCATGCCTACTGCGCCAGCAAACACGGTCTGATTGGCCTGGTACGGGCCCTGGCCCAGGACGTGCTGGCCGAGGGTATTACCGTCAACGCCGTCTGTCCGGGCTGGGTGCAGACGGCCATGGCCGAACGCAGCATGTCAGAGATTGCCGCCCATTATGATCTGGCAGCCGCAGATTTTATAGCCGCTGAGCTGGCGGCTATCCCCCTGCAGCGCTGGATCAGACCCGAAGAAGTGGCCGCCAGCGTGGCCTACCTGGTGTCTGATGCGGCCGCCGCCGTCAGCGGCCAGGCCCTCGAAATTTCAGGGGGCCTGTGAGGCGGCCAGCTGCTCGGCCCGCTTTCTGAGGCGCCAGACATTGGCCGGTGAGAGGTCATGGGTATCAAACACCACGGAGCAGCTGCCCACTTCAATGGCCAGATAAAAAGGGCCTGTCAGCTCCTTCATCCGCTCTGGCTGCTGAAACACGCTTTCAAGTCCTTTGCCGTGCACATGGCCCTCGGCATCCAGATAAATCAGCTCGGAGCCAGGGCGCAGATTCACGGCGTAGTCCAGATACTTGAGCAGACGTGGGGTCAGCGCCTGCAAGCCTTCACGGCTGAGGTAGCTCAGATGGCCTCTGGCTTTGAGCTTGTCGAGAATCCGCTCCTGCAAAGGCCGTTGCACCGTCAGATTCAGATTGCGGCGGGCCAGCTCCAGCCGTTCGATCACCTGTTCGCGTTCCAGGGTTTCGAGGTAGAGAATACAGGAGGTGCCGTCTGCCTGCTCCGCACTCAAAAAAGCCCCCTGCGGCATGCGCTCAGCATAGTGATCAGGAAAGTCAAAATAACTGCCCAGCGGGATGGTACGCACCGTGCCCCCTTCGGTCAGAAACACCAGTTCAGAACCCTGATGGCTTTCGGCCTTCAGCAACCAGCACAGCAAATCCCCGTTCAGCCGGGCATAATCGGCTTCAGAAAGATAAGCCAGGCTGCCCCGCTCGTGCAGAATCTGCAGGGCGTGCTGACCCTGCGGGTCGTGATCTTCACTGGCCAGACGTTTTAAGAGTTCAGGGTATCCATGCTGATTCATTGCCATCACCTCTGCTGTATTGTATCAGCTCCAGCCGGCAGCCTCCAGCAGGAGATCCCGCACTTCCGGCAGGGCCACGGGATTATCAAACAGGCGGTGTGAATGGGCCGCAAAGCGCTGACGGATACGCTGGCGCCAGGCATCATCACGGGCCACTTCGACCGCAATGCGTACATAGTCTTCAGCCGAGCCGGCAATCAGCTCCGGGCATTCCATACGCAGCAGCAGCGTGCGGGCATATCGCCCCCGCACAAAGTCACCGGGCCAGGTCACCATGGGCGTGCCGGCTGCCAGCGCCACCATCAGGGTGTTGAGGCTGCCAAACGGAAAGGTTTCCAGCAAAACGTCGACCCCCTGCAGCAGGGCACTGAAGCGTGCCGGGGGCTGTTTGGGCCAGAGATGCAGACGGGCCAGCTGGGCAGGCGTCAGCTGGTCTGCCAGGCGCGCCCGCACCTGGACCGTCAGCCCTTCAGCCGACAGCTCCAGCAACAGCAGCTGGGCCTGAGGATCCTGCTGGAGAATGCCCACAAAGACTGCATCCATCTGCGGGTGCAGCTTAAACACCGAGGCAGCACAGAGGTAAACCCGCCCGGCAGGCAGGCCCAGCGCTGCCGGACTCAGGGGCGATGAGAGAGCAGGCCGGGCATAAAGCGTGGGCCAGTGAGGCAGCTGAATCAGCTGCTCCGTATAATGGGCCTGGGCCTCCGGGGGTTCACTCAGCTGGTCAGACACAAACAGATCCAGGGTGCTGACCCCGCTGGTGACGGGCTGACCGGGCAACAAAAGCTGACGCGGAGCCAGACGGTAGTGTGAGAGCAGATAGGTCTGGGCATCCAGCAGGGTATCGGTGTAGATCAGCAGATCCAGTTCCAGAGCCTGAATCTGGGCGGCCTGAGCCAGCAAATCACCCTGCAGCCAAGTCCAGCTGGTGGCGCTGCGCCGCAAATCTGCCGTGAGCTGATCCTGCAGCAGGGAACTGGCGGCGATCAGATGCAGCGTAAAAGGCCCCCGGGGTACGAGGGCCATAAACAGGCGGGCAAAGCAGCGCATGACCGAGTGATGATGAAAAAAGCGTGAAATCAGGCCCAGACGCAGAACAGGGCGGCGGGGCAGATTGGGCAGTCCGGTCTGCAGCGGCGGCAGGCGACGCCGCACCTGGGCCGAAAAACGGGCCAGCCAGTCGCGATCGTTATAGCCCTGATAGGCCAGATAAAAAGGCGGGGCCTGCCAGTCCAGCAGGTTTTCGGGGGCTGCCGGCTGGGCTTCAAGCCATTGCAGCGCCTGCACTGAGCGTTCACGCCACTGCAGCACCTGGGCCTGACTGCTGTACACCATGGGCAGCACACCCGGCCGCGACAAATCCAGCGCGGCCAGAGGCTGCAGGGCCGAAGCTTCGGCATAAGCACACAGGGCCGCTTCGGGCTGGTTGAGCGCCTGCTGACAGACCGCCACCTGACCCAGGGCCAGCGCCTGACGGGCCAGAGTCAGGGCCGGCAGGCGGGCCAGCTGGCGAAAGGTCCCGGCAGCTTTCGCATAGTCATGGGCCAGCAACTGCTGATCTGCCAGGGCCCACAAGTCTGAGGCCTGCTGGCTTTGGACCCAGGTTTGGTCAAAATAATGGCGGGCCAGCTCAAAATGCCCCTGGGCCTGATACACTCTGGCCTGCTCCCGCAGATGATCCGGGTGGGGCTGCAGCTGATGGGCCTGTTCAAAAGCCTGCAGCGCTTGTGGCAGGTCAGCTTCCGCCCGCCTGCAACGGCCTATCAGATGCCATATCCGGGCCTGCTCAGCACGGGCTGAGGTCGGACAATCTGCCAGCGCCTGCTGCAAAGCCAGGCGGGCAGGCTGAAACTGCCGCCGCGCCATCAGACTCAGCGCCAGCTGCACCCGACAGGCCCAGAAATCAGGCTGCCGCGCCAGCTCGGCCTGAAAAAAGGATTCCGCCTCGACCAGTTCACCCCGCTGGCTGGCCAGCAGGCCGAGCCGGAAACTGAGGTTGGGGTAATCCGGGGCCAGCTGCTGCAGGGCCAGATACAGCTGCCGGGCCAGGCTCAGATCACCGGCATCTTCTGCGGCCCGTGCGCGGGCATAGTGCTGTTCAGGGCGCACAGGTCTGCTGACAGGCTGTAATCAGCCCGGCATCGCAGGCCCGCTGCCAGGCCGTGCGGGCTTCTGCACAACGGCCTTCAAGCTGATAATAGCGCCCCATCAAAGCTTGTGCTTCAGGGTCATTGGGCAGCAGCTGCAGCACCCGGCGAAGATCACGGGCCGCCAGAGCCCTTTGCCCCCGCTCCAGATACAGGGCCCCCCGGTTACTGAGGGTCAGCACATAATCAGGCTCCAGACGCAGGGCAGCGTTATAGTCAGCCAGGGCCCGATCAAACTGCTGCTGCTGGGCATACAGCCAGCCCCGGTTATTGAGCGCCTGCAGATGCTTCGGCTGACGCTGCAGCACCGCCGTGTAGTCATCCAGGGCAGCGGTTATCTGCTGCAGACGGGTCTGCACCAGCGCCCGGTTATAATAGGCCGACACAAAATCGGGCGCCAGCTTCAGCACCTGATCGTATTGTTCAAGGGCCTGCGCATAATCGCCCTGCTGATAATAGACCAGCCCCAGATCGGCCCGCACGCGAAAGTCCTCAGGGAAGGCCGCCAGATAGCGCTGGTAGTCATCTTCAGCCGGCTGCAGCTGCTGGGCACGCAGATGCAGATGCCCGCGCTCAGCATACAGGCTGGCTTCATCAGGAGCCAGCAGCAAAGCCCGCGTCAGATCAGCAAGGGCCGCCTCCAGATCGTTTTGCCGGGCGCGAATCTCGGCCCGCTGGCGATAAATTTCAGCCGCATCCGGTCGCAGACGCCGGGCCGACGCCAGGGCATCGAGCGCCTGTTCCAGGCGGCCAGCCTGGCGGTGCAGGCGGGCCAGCTGCAGCCAGTTACGCCAGGCGCTGGGGTCTTGCAGCAGGGCCTGCTCAAAATCAGCCTGTGCTGGCTGCAGCTGTTTGCGCGCCAGATAGGCCAGCCCGCGATGATAATAAAAAGATTCGGTGCCGCGAAAGTGACCCGGTGCAAGCTTGAGGGCCTGCGCAAAATCCTGCAGGGCAGCATCTGGCGCGTTCTGCGCCAGCCACAGCAGCGCACGGTCGTAGTAAAACAAGCCATTGCCGGGATTATAGCTTAAAGCCTGATTATAATCAGCCAGAGCCGCATCCCACTGCCCACGGGCAGCGTAGACCAGACCCCTGCCATACCAGAGCGCCCCCTCTGCAAAACCCGGATCGCGCAGAATCATTGCGCTGTAAAGCTGCAAGGCCTGGGTCAGATCCCCGCGTTGAAAGGCCGCACGGGCTGTGGCCAGACTTTGTTCCAGCAGCTCAGGCTCTGCTGCCGGTGGTGCAGGGGGTTCATCAGACACATCAGCTGAGGGTGCAGCAGCCGGTAAGGGTGTCGCTACCGGCGCAGCAGCCGATGGTGCAGACGGTTCCACTGCGTGAGCCGGTACCAGCCCGTTAAACGCGAGTAACAGCCCCACACAAAAGACCCCTGCCCGTCTCTTCAGACAGGCAGGGGTCCAGCGGGTCCT
This sequence comes from Candidatus Sericytochromatia bacterium, assembly GCA_015272195.1. GTDB lineage: Bacteria > Cyanobacteriota > Sericytochromatia > UBA7694 > UBA7694 > JACYMC01. The sequence goes on along the minus strand of JACYMC010000173.1, from coordinate 3,185 downwards.
GTGCAGCACCAAAAACTCAGGCCCGCGTCAGGGTGCGCCAGGTGACCAACAGGGGTGTGGCCACAAAAATACTGGAGTAAACCCCGGCCAGAATGCCAATCAGCATGGCCAGCGAGAAAAACTTAATGGTCACACCACCAAAAATGGTCAGGGTCAGCAGCGGAAACATCGTGGTCACCGAGGTGTTGATGCTGCGAGCCAGGGTCTGGTTGATACTGTCATTGGCCACCTGCTCATAAGTTTTGCCCCGGCCCATATCGCCCATGTTTTCGCGCATGCGGTCAAAGGTCACGATGGTATCATGAATCGAAAAGCCTGCCACCGTCAGCAGAGCGGTAATAAAGAGGCTGTCCACTTCAACCCCCATAAAGTGACCCAGCATGGCAAAAGAGCCAACCACAATCATGACGTCATGCACCAGGGCAATGATGCCGCAGACCGCATAGTCAAAGCTGAAGCGGAAAGAAATATACAGCACAATCATGGCCATCACAATCACGGTGGACCAGATGGCTTTGCTGCGCAGCTCGTCACCCATGGTGGGGCCGACCACTTCAACGCGCACCTGCTCAAAATCCCCAAAACTGGCTTTGAGAGCGTCAAATATCTTGACCTGCTCCCGGTCATCAATCGCCTTGGAGCGCACGGTGATGACCTCCTGACCGGTGTCATCCTGCATGTGGGAAATCTGGGCATCGCTGAATTTTTCTTTGTCAATTTCACTCAGCTTGTTGCGCACATCGCTGACAGCAGGGGTTTTTTCAAAGGCCAGCTCAAACAGGGAGCCGCCGGTAAAGTCGATGCCCATTTTAAGCCCCCCCATTAAAAAGAAGGCCAGGCAGGGGATGATAATGGCCAGAGAAAGCGCATACCAGAGCTTGCGCTTGGATACAAAATCATAATGGCTTGTTTGATGTGATGCGGTCATTGCTTTATCTCTTCAAAATCGTATTGCTAGGCATTATAGCATTTTTAACGTGGATTTAATTGGAAGCCGCGCCACTGGCTCCCCCGGTCTCCAGACGCGAACCGGAGCGGGCATGCCCCGTCAGACGGCCGGAGGGCTGGCGGGCCTGGGCAACAGGCGGCGGGGCCTGAGGCGCTGCGGCCCGTGGCTGCACGCGTGTGGCGGCCACAGCGGCGGGTGTGGCTGTGGTGTCCCGCACCTGGCGCGTTACTGCCTTTTTATCGGCATCTTCGTCAGGCTCTTTGGCCGCAATATGGGTGCCCTTGGAGTAAATCCGCTTGCGTCGCAGCGGCAGCTCTTTGGGAAAAGCATCCATTTTGTGATCTTTAAGCACCACCTGCATGTACTCACGCCAGATGGGCGCACAGAAACCGCCCCCGGTGGCACCGTACATCCGGGTTGGCGTATCGTTGCCCACCCAGACAGTGGTGACATAGCGGGGCGTATAACCCACAAACCAGGCATCGCGATGCGAACTGGTCGTCCCCGTTTTGCCGGCGATCTGATGTCCGGCAATCCGTGCACCGGCACCGGTTCCGGCATTGACCACGGTCAGTAGCGAGTGATTCAGGGCCCGGACCACGTCCTGGTCCAGCACCTTTTTGCCTGCCCGGGCCGTATGATCCAGCAACACATTGCCATGCTTGTCTTCAACCTTGAGAATCGGTGAAGCTTCAATCAGGATCCCATCGTTGGCAAATGCGCCATAGGCCTGGGTCATCTCAAGCGGTGTGATTTCAGAAGCCCCGAGCGCCGAAGACAGAAAGGGGCGCACCTCACTTTTAATGCCGAGACGCTGGGTCATTTCAATCACTTTGTCAATCCCGGTTTTATCCATTACCTTGACGGCCACCACGTTGACCGAGCTGGCCAGGGCCTGCCGGATCGAAACCGTCCCCCGGTAGCTGCGACCATAGTTTTGTGGACTCCAGGTGGCCCTTGGCCCGGTTTTGTAGACGGTCGGGCCATCCACTTCGGTGGTGTAGGGCGTGTAACCGTTTTCAAAACCTGTGACGTAAACAAAGGGTTTAAAGGCTGAACCCGTCTGGCGATGGGCCTGATAAGCCCGGTTAAACTCGTTGTCGCCATAGCCAAAGTCGGTGCCCCCGACCATGGCCAGCACATGCCCCGTGGTGGCATCCACTGTCACCAGCGCCCCCTGCTGCACGTTCATGCGCTTCAGTCGCTCAAGATGCGCATTGACAATGCGCTGACCTTCGGTCTGCAGCCGGGTATCAAGTGCGGTGGTAATGCGCAGGCCTTTGGTTTCAAGTTCGGTATCACTGAAGTGCTGCTTCAGATAATGCATCACGTAAGTGGTGTAATAGGGGTACTGCATGCCGCGCCGGATGCCATACAGTTTGACGGGTTCTTTTTTGGCGGCTTCTGCTTCTGCTGCGCTCAGCATGCGGGCTTCGACCATACGGCCGAGGGTCATGACCTGACGCTTTTTGGCCTGGGCATAATTGCGGTAAGGCGAAAAAATCTCAGGACCGCGAATCAGGCCGGCAATCAGGGCCGCTTCGTGCACGGCCAGGTCTTTGGCTGACTTGCCAAAGTAAGTTTCGGCAGCCGCTTCTATACCGTAAGCATTGTGGCCAAAATAAATCAGGTTGAGGTACAGCTCCAGAATCTGCTCTTTGGAAAAAGTCTGGTCAACCTGCACCGACAGCACGGCTTCAGCCGCTTTGCGTGCATAAGAGCGTTCAGAGGTTAAAAAGAGGTTTTTGACGACCTGCTGGGTAATGGTACTGCCACCCTGTACCGTATCATTGCTGTCAAGGTTCGCTTTAAAGGCGCGCAGAATGCCAATGGGGTCCACACCCGTGTGCTCATTAAAGCGGGCGTCTTCAATCGCCAGCACGGCATTGGGTACATGGGCCGGCAGATCTTTGAGCAAAACCACCTTGCGGTTTTCTTCGCCAAAGATCTGTTTGAGCACCACCCCGCTGGTGGTGACAATTTCGGAGCGCTCATGGGGATCGTAGTACTGCAGCTGGGTAATATCTGGCAGGCTCTGAATGCGCATATAAGCGCCCGTGGCCAGCCCACCGGCAACAGCCAGCACCAGCAAAACCACCGCCAGAAAAAGCTTCAGCAGCAAAATCAGAATAAAAAGGGCCACACGCTGGGCGGTCGAGGTTTCGGGTGTGGTGGGCGCGGTGGCAGTACTCATTTACAAACACAGACTCTTTAAAAAAATTAAACAACTCCAGCT
>JACYMC010000226.1 GCA_015272195.1 Candidatus Sericytochromatia bacterium | reverse complement strand
TGACCGCCCCGGTTTCTGGGTTTGAGTGAGCCAAGCTTAGAGTTGCTTTTTGAGTTGCTTTTTGAGTCACCTGAAGGGGGCTTGGAGGAATTTTTGCTATTGAGGCCCAGCAGCTCTTCGATTTGCCGTGAGCGCTCTTTCAGTGCGGTATTTTCCGCTCTTAAAGCGGCATTCTCAGCTCTGAGTAACGCATTTTCATGCTCAAGCTGTGCCACTTTTTCTTCCAGATAAGCAATGCGTTCTGATTCTGTCATGTCTTTAGATTAAGCCGAGATTTGCGTTTTGGGAAGGGGGCTGAAGGGATACACAAATTTTTTGTGACCAATCGGGTCATGATTGATGCAAGCGAGGTTGTCAAACTGTACGGGAAACGCCATGTGATCGAGGAAGTTTTTCGCGTTTTGAAGCAGGAGTGTCACTGGGATCGCTGTCAACTCAGATGTGCAGAGGCTTATGAGCGTTTTTTATCTCTCGGATGCGTGAGCTTTGTGAAGTGGGAAAGCCTGAGGTTGAGCCAGCCGAGCTTTTCTACCATCTACAATTTGAGGCGTAGTGTCATATTTGACCAAACTATGCTCGATTTTTCACTGCCTGACTCAATTTCAGTCGAGGCGTTTTTATGAGCGAGATGCAGCACACCCCACCCATGCGGTCGGAATGCGCCGGACCCTGGCCCAAATCACAGCCGTTCTTCAGGGGCTGATGGCACAGAATTCAATAAAACTGAAACCCGAGCCGCTGTAAGCGTTCAAAACCGCTGCGGCTGGTGCTGTCACCAAAAATAGTCGAATCCCAGTAGCTCTTCATGGTCTGGCCCATGGCCTGGACGGTGGACCGGGGCAAAGCCTGTATCTCAGCGTCAGACAGACCGCTCAGCACGCCTGCTGCCAGGTAGGCTGCATCCCCCTGGCCTTCTTCTCGGGCCACGGCTCTGAAAAACTGACGGCCCAGGGTCTGGGTGGCGCTGTCGTCAGACTGGGCCAGACGGCGCAGAATCCCCTGCGACTGGGTCTCAGACAGTTCGCTGTATAGCTGATTGAGAAAATCCAGGCCGCCTTCCTGGACCAGGGTGTCAAACTGTGCATCGCTGGCGGTGTTGAGTAAGCGGTAAATGGCGCGTTCTTCGGTGCCGGAGGTTCCGCCGGCCATCAGGCTTTCGGCCATGCTGCGCCGCACGGAGGCCGGAACAGCGCTCTGAATTTCGTCCGGTGCGCGGTTTAAAAAGCTATGGATGGCGCTGGCGTTGTGATCTGTGGCCAGGCGTTCGAGATAATTGCTAAAGGCCGGTCCTGGTTCCCTGCCCGCTTCCAGATAGGCCTGTCCCATGCGTTCCAGCAGGTTCACCGCGCGCGTGCTGTTTTCCATTTCACTGGCCAGGGTGGTGGTATCGAGCTGTTCGATTAAGTCCAGAAACTCGCCGTTGGCGGTGGGGGTATCCATCAGCACGTTGTAAATCAGCGTTTCTTCATCGCCATCGGTCCATTGATCCATGTACTGGTTGATCAGCGCGACCCTTTGTGCGTTGTCGGCTTGCTGCGCCCGGGACCGGATGGTTTCGTCTGAAACCGCGACCCGGTGGGTCTGGGTGCCACCGCCCCGCTGGGGACGCGTTACCGGACGCGTGGTCAGATCTCTGAAGGTGTTTTCTTCCTGGCTGGAGATGCCCAGCGCTCTTAAATCCTGTCGGATTTGTCCGGTGAGATCTGACTCTCCCCACATGGCATCAATGCCCCAGGCCGTCAGGCCCACCACCGTTGCGCCCACCAGCGTAATCGGGGCTGCGGGTCCACTCATCACCGTAATGGCTGCCAGGCTGGCAGCCCCCGAAGCCAGGCCAACGCCCCGCATGGCCATGCCCAGGTTGTCTTCATTTTGGTATTCCTGATAGGCTGCATAACCATCCGCGACAATGCCTGCTCCGGCGGCAATGCCGTTAAAGACCGGGAAGCGGGCGGCAAAGCGGGCCCCGTTGTTGATCGCATCAGCCGCACGGGCGCCATTGATCGTCAGATCGGCAAAGGCGTCCATCCGATCGGCGGTCTGGCCCACGCGGGTCATAAACTGGGCCATTGAGCTGGCCCCCATGGCATCAAAGATGCGTTGAGAGTGCGAGACCCCGCGCAGCAGATGATTGCTGTTGCCCACCAGATCTGCTGAGGCCCCCACCAGCGTGGCCCAGGCGCCCACATCCCCCGGCTCAGGCACGTCGGTTCTGGCGATACCGGCGACCGAACCCAGGGCAATCAGCGAGCCGAGGGTTCCATTGCCTTCCATCACGGCCAGGGCTTCCAGCGAAGAGCGTCGCAGCCCTTCGGGCAGGGTGTTCAGATAATCGCGGACCTGTGCCATGCCGTTGTTCATATCGTCCAGGCGGATATTGCGTGTCCCGCGGGCAATGGCCTGGCCGATTTCCTGCAGCGAGTGCTGGCCGCCGCTGAGGGCACGCAGTGCGTTGCCCGTGTGCCGACTGGTGCTGGCGGCGGTCTGGGAGTAAGACAAAAACGATTCAATGGCCGCCGCCACACCTGCTTCAGCCTGATCACCCGCTTCGCCCGGCTGGGTGAGGGCCTCGGTGGCGGCACGAATCAGGGCCTGCTGCTGCAGGCTTTCGCTGACTTCAGCCTGAAGGGCGGGGTTCATGGCGTTGAGCTGCATTAATTCAGTCTGCACGCGCTCAGCCACCGCTTCACTGCTGAGACCCTGCAGGCTTTGCTGAAAATCGTCAGACAGAATGTAGTTGGCGTATTCCTGGGCTACCGTATCGGCTTCGGCGCCAAAGGTCTGCTGCAGGGCATCGCTGCGGGCCTGCTCAAAGGCCGCTACCACCTCAGGCGAGGACTGCAGACGGGTCAGCTCAGCCTCAATCTGGCTGCGCCGCATATTGAGCACATCGCGGGCTTCCTGATCTTCAGAGGCCAGCCGGGGGTCCTGCAGCATGCCCATCAGCCGGCGGGCGCGGGCATAATCGGCGAGGTCAGAGTCCTCGGGTGCTGAAGCCAGCGCTGCGCTGATCAGCTGATTGTAGTTGTCACCCATCTGTATCATTTCAGCATCCGTCACCTGGCGGGTCGGCAGGGGTGGCGCTTCGACTTCCGCCGCCGGGCCGCTCGCTGCAGGGGGGGCTGTAAAGTTGACTTCTACGGGATCTAAAGCTGCCGCGTCAGTTACACCTGTGTTGACGGCACTCTGGCCTGCGGGTCTGCTGGGCCGCCAACCACATGGGGCAGGGAAGCCGGTGTTTGTGAAGGTGAGGTTAAACGCATCTGTTTCATCCTGTCGATTTTTGTCTGCGCCCGGTGTTTAAACCCGGGGTCTGATCATATGGCTGTGAAGCACGTGGTTAATATACCCTGAAAAGCGGTGCTTTATGCGTTAGTTAATCAAAAATTAATTTAAATCGCATCTGATCTGATGTAATAGCATCAGATGGCGCGGGATATCACCTTTTGTTGAAACACTGCCGGGCTGGCCTGAGATACAGCCCGCATGCAATTGATCCAGGGGCTTATTACTACAGCGAGGCTTTAAAGTTTGTTAGACTTTCTTCCAAACCAGTTTTGTGGAGGAACAGATGAATAAAGCCTTGATCGAAACCGCTCCGATCCTGGAATTACAGCCAGCAGATGTAAGCAAGCTTGTGAATGAATTGAGCGCGTAC
>JACYMC010000250.1 GCA_015272195.1 Candidatus Sericytochromatia bacterium | reverse complement strand
AAATTCACAACAACTGCCCATCGACCTCTAAGCTGAAGTAGACCGGGATGTCGTGGTAGAACTTTTTGTCGGTCAGGTAGACCGCAAAGCGGCGGGCGGGTTTGCTGCCGCCGGCAGAGCGTACCTCCTGCATCCAGCCGTCGGCAATGGCGGCGTTCAGGGAGCCGTAAGCAGAGAGCTGGCGTAAAATGGTGCGCTCCAGACTGGCGTGAATCCCCGGTTTGTAATAGCGGGGCGAAAAGGTAATCCGCACCACCCGCAGCTTCACGGCCTGCGCACCAGCCGCACAATGGTTTCAACGTGCCCGGTCTGGGGGAAGAGATCAACCGGCTGCACGACCTCCACGGTATAGACCGCCTGTAGAATCTCCAGATCGCGGGCCAGGGCAGCCGGGTTGCAGGAGACATAGATCAGCTGGGGCAGGGCCAGGCTGTTGAGCCAGTGGCTGACGTTTTTGTGCAGCCCCACGCGGGGCGGGTCAACGACCACCAGATCGGGCGGGTGCAGGGCCATCAGCTCGCTGAAGCGGGCCTCGACCTTGCCGGCGGCAAAGTGACAGTGCTGCAGCTGGTTGCGGGCTGCGTTGCGCTGGGCGTCGGCCACCGCACTCTCGATTTCTTCGAGGCCGTAGACGGCCCGCGCGCCGTGGTGGGCCAGAATCATGCCAATGGTGCCCGTACCGCTGTAGAGATCATAGACCACGGGTGCTTGCCGCAAATCCGCCAGCGCCACCACCGCCTGGTAGAGGCGCTCGGCGGCCAGGGTATTGGTCTGAAAAAAGGCATAGGGCGAAATCTCAAAGTCCAGCCCGCAGAGGCTGTCGCTGATCACCGTTTCGCCCTGCAGCAGGGTGGGCGGGTTCCAGCCCACAATCTGGGCATCACCTGTGTGTACGCTGTGCAGCACCGAACGGATGCGGCTGCCGGCGGGCAAGTCCAGGCCGTTAAGGTAGTTCAGCACGGCGGACCAGTCGGGGGCGTCGGTATCGGTGGTGTTGAAATGCACCATGATCTCCCCGCTGCGCACACCCTCGCGCAGAATCAGGTGGCGCCAGTAGCCCGTGTGGTGGCGCGGGCTGTAGACATCGGCGCCGAGTGTTGGCAGCAGCTGGCTGAGGGCCTGAAAGATCTGCTGCATGGGCTCTGAGACCAGATGGCATTCGCGTAAGGGCACAACGGTGCCAAAGGAGCCCGGCACATGAAAACCCAGATAAAAGCCCTGGGGCAGCGGCGTTTTGGCCGCCCGCAGGGCGCGGTATTCTTCGTCGGGAATAAAGACCTTGTCACCAAAGCTCAGCTCGACTTTGTTGCGGTAGCGGTAAGCCAGCGGGCTGCCAATAATCTCGCGCCAGGCTTCTGCTGGCACCAGGCCTGCCAGGGTGTTTTGCAGCAGTTCACGTTTGAGGGCCAGCTGGCTGGCATAGGGCAGGGTCTGCCACTGGCAGCCGCCGCAGCCGCGCCCGCTGGTATCGGGCGGCTGGCCAAAGTGAGCGCAGGCCGGGGCGATTTCGTCCGGGCGGCGGCGCAGCACGGCCTGCACCCGGGCGCTGGCCTGGTCGCGCTTTTTTTTGACCACCTGGGCCTGCACCTGCTGGCCGGGCAGGCCAAAGGGAATGGTGGTCTGGACATCGTCCAGGGTGGCCAGGCCCTTGCCAGCGGGGTTGAGCCCGCTGATTTCAAAGGGGTAAGACTGGTATTTTTTCACGGTGTGGTGGCAGCTTAGGTCGTGACGGCGGGGCTGTCATCGACAATCATCTGCAGCAGGTCTTCGTTGGTGGCACTCTTTTTGAAGCGGCCAATAATAAACTCGGTGGCTTCGATGGTGTCGGCATTGGAGAGCATGCGGCGCAGCAGGTACTCTTTGCGCTGCACTTCGGGCTCCAGCAGAATTTCTTCGCGGCGCGTGCCCGAGAGCTTGATATCAATGGCGGGGAAGAGGCGGCGTTCGGCCAGTTTGCGGTCGAGACGCAGCTCCATATTGCCCGTGCCCTTAAACTCTTCAAAGATCACCTCGTCCATGCGGCTGCCCGTATCGACCAGGGCCGTGGCGATAATCGTCAGGCTGCCGCCAAACTCGACGTTGCGGGCTGCGCCAAAGAAGCGCTTGGGCGAATGCATGGCGTTGGGGTCCAGACCGCCCGAGAGGGTGCGGCCGCTGGGCGGAATACTCAGGTTATAGGCCCGGCTCATGCGGGTAATGGAGTCGACCAGAATCACCACGTCCTTGCCGGCTTCGACCAGGCGCTTGGCCTTTTCGAGCACCATTTCGGTGATGCGGGTGTGGTGCTCCGGCAGGCGGTCAAAGGTGGAAGCGACCACCTCGCCCTTGACCGAGCGCTCAAAGTCGGTGACTTCTTCGGGGCGCTCATCGATCAGCAGGGCAATCAGCACAATTTCCGGGTAGTTTTTGGCAATGCTCTGGGCCATGCTTTTGAGCAGCATGGTTTTGCCCGCTTTGGGCGGTGAGAGAATCAGGCCGCGCTGGCCCTTGCCGATGGGTGAAAAGATATCCATCACGCGCATCGAGAGGTCGCATTTGGGGATTTCAAGCTTGATCTGGTCTTCAGGGTAGACGGGCACGAGTTTCTCAAAAGGCGTCAGGCTGCCGATTTTTTCGGGCGGCATATCGTTGACGCTGTCGACCTTGACCAGGCTGTAGTACTTTTCGCCCTCTTTGGCGGTGCGCACCTGGCCCACCAGCATATGGCCGGTCTGGAGCCGGAAGCGCTTGACCTGGGTCTGAGGGATATACACATCGTCAGGGCTGGGAAAGTAACCGTTGACGCGCAGAAAGCCGTAGCCTTCGGGCATGACTTCCAGCATGCCGCTGCGGGTATTCTGCCGGGCTTCCTCTGCCTGGGCCAGTTTCAGGGCCAAATCCTGCTTGCGCAGCTTGTTGTAGCCCTGAATCTCCTGCTCTTTGGCCAGCTCCTGCAGCTCTTTAAGGGTTTTTTCCATCAGCGTGCTTAAATCAGGCTCCGGTTGGGAGGGCGCTTCTACAGCATGACTGCCTGGATGGGGTCCGTGATGATGCTGGCCGCGCTTTTTAAAGTTGCGCGGGTTTCTACGGACCTTTTTTTTATTGCCGTAGGTTGTGGCCGGGCCACCGGAAGCGTGATTATTTGACATATACAAACAGCCTGGGGTTTAGATTTTGAGGCGGGCAGGCCGCCAGAGATGCATGTGCACAAAGACTTTTGCTGTACATCTGCAGCTGCAGTGCCCCGTGTCTGAAAACAGGCGGTGCCGTGCTCTGAAAATGTAAAAGAAAAGCCAAGTGTTTTTTATCCTGAAGATATTTTTTTGAATCTTGTTTGAAAGTGGACTGAGCTTTTTTAGGTTTTTATTTTGCGATCGATTGTTGTTTTTAATCAAATGGAAAGCAGGGAAAGCTGCGCAGGGCGGATTCACTCCTTGAGTGCTCTGAATGCTGGCAGGCTCGGGCTGTTTCGGTCAGCGGACCGGGTGCTTTCAGTGCTGAGCCCCGCGGCTCATTTGCCGGAAGTCGCTCAGGAGGAAAGGGCTTGCGAGGGTTCCTGTATCTGATTCTGCGCCTTGCACGCCGGCAAGCTGTTTATTGCAAAAAGATATTTATCACAAGAACACTTTGTGTAGTCTATTACAGTTGTGTAACTGTGTCAAGCGTCTTTGGCCACGCCCAGTG
>JACYMC010000053.1 GCA_015272195.1 Candidatus Sericytochromatia bacterium | reverse complement strand
TTGGCGAAACTGAAACATAAAGACCCGTTTAATCGCATATATGCTGCCGGGGCCCTGGGGAATCTGGGCGATCTGCAGGCTGTGCCGTCTTTGATCGCCGCAATGGAGGATAAACATGGAGATGTGCGGCTTTATGTCGTTGAAGCCCTGAGCAAACTGAACGATCCGCGAGCTTTGCCGCATCTGATCGCCGCGCTTAAGGATGAACATATGCCTGTACGTTATCATGCCGGTGAGGCGCTCGTTAAGTTAGGTGCTGTGAGTGTGCCGTCCTTAATCGCTGCCCTGCAGGATGAAAATGAAGATGTGCGCATGTTGGCTGCCTTGGCTTTGGGCGAGCTGGATGACAAGCGGGCTGTGGAGCCCTTAATCGCTGCTTTGCGGGATGAAGATGAAGATGTTCGCACTTCTGCAGCCAGGGCTTTGGGCGAGCTGGGTGACAGGCGGGCCGTGAAGCCCTTAATCGCTGTCCTGCGGGATGAAAATGAAGATGTGCGCAGGAGCTTATTCTCGGCTTTGGGCAAGCTGGGCGATAAGCAAGTCGTAGAGACCTTAATCGCCGCCTTGCGAGATGAGTCTATGCGTGGGCATGCTGCTGTGACGTTGGTTAATATAGGCGCTCTGAGTGTGTCTCCCTTAATCGTTGCCCTGCAGGATGAAAATGAAGGTGTTCGCCTGTCTGCATCCAGGGCTTTGGGCGAGCTGGGTGACAGGCGGGCCGTGGAGCCCTTAATCGCTGCCCTGCAGGATGAAAATGAAGATGTGCGCATGTTGGCTGCCTTGGCTTTGGGCGAGCTGGATGACAAGCGGGCTGTGGAGCCCTTAATCGCTGCTTTGCGGGATGAAGATGAAGATGTTCGCATTTTTGCAGCCAGGGCTTTGGGTGAGCTGGGTGACAGGCGGGCTGTGGAGCCCTTAATCGCTGCTTTGCGGGATGAACATAAAAGTGTGTGTTATTTTGCCGCCGAGGGGTTGGGGAAGTTGGGCGATCCGCGCGCGGTACTGCCTTTGCGTGCTGCGCTGGAGGATGATACTGAAGATGTACGTATAGCTGCCCATGAAGCCTTAAGACTGCTGGGCTATGACCCAGGGATCTCAGGCCCCTGAAGCGCTGCAGCAACAAAGTTCTGGTATCATAAGGCTTTTCTGAAGCGACCGCTTGACGTTCTCTTGGGGGTATTCTTAGAGCGTGCCGCTGGCAATGCCCTCACCCGCCTGGCTGAAGAGATACACAATATCCGGATCTTCGTCTTCTTCCATGCTCGGCTGGTGTTCCGGTGCCATGGAGGCGTTGGCAGGGTATTGCTGACCGTCAAACATCAGGCGGCGCGGGCCGCTGTTGCCCCCGCTGCTGTGCACCACCACCAGATCGCGCCAGCCGTGTTGCTGGGCGGTCATGACGACCAGGCCGCCGTCGGGGTCAATCTGGGTGAAGCGCTGGCGCAGCTGCAAATCGGCATCCAGCAGCAGGTAGCTGCAGCCGCCGCTGCCGCAGAAAGTGGGGTTTACAAAGCGCACAAAGGTTTCTTTGCGGCCGTCGCCGTTGAGATCCACGCGGGCGTATTCAAAGCGGCGCGTGTTGGCGTCCAGACTGGCCAGATCCGCGGCCAGAATTTCGCGCAGGCTGTTTTGCAGCGCTTCGACGCTGAAGCTCGCCGTGCGGCTTGCGGGGGGTGTGCTGGCAGCAGCGGCAGGTGTGTTCTGAGCCTCTGTCGGGGCGGTTTCGCTGGCGGGGCTGCAGGCCAGCAGCGCGCAGCAGCTGATCAGGATGATCGATCGTGTCAACATCGGGTATTCTCCAAAGATAAAGTCTTGCTGGATTTAATGGTATTTCGGCAGCAGCAGCGGCCGCTGGCGCTCAGGGTCCTGCTGAATCTGCCAGCTGAGGCTGTAGACGGTCTCCAGATGCTCAGCGGTCAGCACCGCTGCAGGTGGTCCGGCGGCCACCACACAACCGGCATGCAATAATAGCAGCTGATCCAGGTACTGGGCCGCCAGATTCAGATCGTGTACCACCACCAGCACGCCCATGCCGGCCTGGCTCAGCTGCCAGAGCAGATGCATAATGCACAGCTGGGCCGAGACGTCGAGGTGGGCCGTGGGCTCGTCGAGTAAAAGCAGGCGCGGCTGCTGAATCAGGGCGCGGGCCAGCTGCACGCGCTGCCACTCGCCGCTGCTGAGGGTGCTGAGCTGGGCCGCCAGCAGGCTGGTGACGGCACACTGATCAGCGGCTTTTTCGAGCAGAACCGTATCTTCGGGTCGCCACTGGCCCAGCCAGTTCTGAAAGGGGGCCCGCCCCAGGCGTAGGTAGGCTTCCACCGTCATGGCAAAGGGGGGTACCTTTTCGCGTGGCGAAACCAGCGCAATCTGGCGGGCCCGCGTGCGCAGGGGCAAATCTGACAGGCTCTGGCCCTCAAAGCGGATCTGGCTGCCGGGGGTGGGGGCCAGCTGGCTGCAGAGGGCCTGAATCAGGGTTGATTTACCGGCCCCGTTGGGGCCGATAATCCCCAGGGACTGACCGGCCTGCAGGCTGAAGTTCAGGTCCTGCAGCAGGGTTTTGCCGGCTACCGTGACCCCGAGATCTTCAACCTCCAGCAAAGGTGGCTGCAATTACCCGTTCCGCCGGCCCAGTTGTTTGAGTTCCTGAATCAGCTGCTGGATTTTTTCACGATCCGCAGCGTCCGGCTGATAACGCAGGTAGTTTTCAAAGGCCGTGATGGCCTTGCCACCCTGCCCCAGCTTGACATAAGCCACCCCCAGGTTGCGCTGTAAATCGGCGCGCTGGGGCTCCAGGCTGAGGGCCTTTTCAAAGTCTTTGGCGGCTTCGGCCACTTTGTCCTGGCTGTAGTACAGAATGCCGCGCATCGACAGGGCGTCGGTATAGGCCGGGTTGATCTGCAGGGCGCGGTCCAGATGTTTGAGGCTCTGGGCAGCGGGCTGCTTCTGGTGGTACTGTACCGTGGCCAGCAGATAAAAAATCTCCGGGTTATCCGGGCTCAGCTGGCTGGCTTTGCTCAGCAGCTGCTGGGCCGAGTCGTAGTGCTGGTTCTGAATCGCAATTTTGCTGAGCTGATAATAGGCCGGGGCAAAAGCGGGCTTGACCCGGATGCTCTCCTGGTAATAGGCCTGGGCCTGCTCGGTCTGATCGGCCAAGTGATGCAAACGCCCCATGCGGTAAAGCACGTCTTTGTACTGGCGATCCTGGCGCAGCAGGTCCTCAAAAGTGGCCATGGCCCGCGTGCTGATTTTGCTTTCGTCGTACAGGCGGCCCAGGTCATAGCGGCCCGGCAGATAGTCGGGCTTGATGGCCAGCAGGTTATTGAGCACCTCCAGGCTTTTGTGGGGCTGCCCCAGTTTTTCGTAGCTCAGGGCCAGCTGGTGGTGGGCCGCCACATGATCCGGGCGCAGGGCCACGGTGCGCACATAATGCTGCAAAGCCTGACTGTGCTGGCCCTGCTGGCTCAGGGTCCGGCCCAGCAGGTACTGGGCTTCGACAAAGTCTGGGTGGGCTTTGACCAGACTTTCCAGCAGGGGACGGGCCTCTTTCCAGCGTTTTTGCTCTGTGAGGGTACGGGCCTGCTCGTACTGCTGCTGGCGGGCGGCGTCTTTGACCACCAGCCGGGCTTCGGGCAGGCTGCCACCCGTGCGCTGGGCCAGCTGCTGCAGGCGCTGGCGGGCCGCGCTATGATCGGGCTTGAGCTGCAGCACGCGCTGATAAGAGAGCCGGGCCAGATCAAACTTGCCGGCCCGGTCATAGGCCAGCGCCAGGTTAAAGTGCGCCAGGGGGTCGGCTGAGCGGAACTTGAGAATATGGGCGTAGATAGTGATGGCCTGCTCCCAGTCTTTGAGCTGGATGTAGACCGCTCCGAGGTTGTTGTAGGCCTCAAAGTACTCCGGCTCCAGATCCAGGGTCTGACGATAGGCCGCAATGGCGTTGTCCCACTGGCCCGCCTCCTGATAGACCACGCCCAGATTGTAAGGGTACTGGGCTTCCAGCGGGTAGCTTTCGATCAGTTGCTTGTACAGCGTGATCGCTTCGCTGTAGTTTTTGTTGCGGTAGGCTTCATAAGCCTGCCGTGCCAGCTGTGTGCTGGCATATACCGGCAGCTGCCCCAGACAGCTGCCGCCAAGAATCAGACCCAGCGCCAGCGCTACTGCGCGGGCGCGCCTTTGTGGGCCCATGTGGCGAAGGCTTCAGAGAGTTTGAGGGCTTTTTGCTGGAACGGCTGGGGACGGTTGCAGACAAAGCGCAGAAACTGGCTCAGGTCATCGGTGTTGACCTGCAGCAGAATATCCTGCATGGGAATGTTCATATACGGACCTTTCTGGGGTGTGGGCAATTTTTGGCCGTAAGGGGCACAGTTGCGGATCTCTTCAACGCCGCGCTCCATCCACTCAAAGATCTGAACCGGATCCTCAGGCCGGAAGGCCTCAATATCCCGTTCGTTCAGAAAAGGCTGGTTGTGAATGGTCGAAAAAAAGATTTTTTGCTGCAGCAATTTGCCAAAGTGATATTCAAAGCGCGGCACGTCTGTGGGCGCTTCGGGCAGCTTGCTAACCGGCAGCGGCGGTGGCAGCGGGGCTGTGCCCAGCGGGCCGGTGGCGCCAGCGCGCGGAATGGGCTCAGGTGAAGTAGGCTCAGGCGCTGCGGCTGCTTTGCTGCCGGGTGGCGCCATTTTGTCACCGAGGGTGCGAATCACGCTGGTGAACTCCTGCAGCACGGCCTTGCCAATGCCGCTGCCCATGTTTTTAACGCTTTCAGAAGCGCTGTCGGCGACATAGTGCACGGATTTGCCCAGGGGTTTCACGATTTTGCCAAAGGAGCGGTTCAGCTTGCTGCCGATATCGTCCATGCGTTCACCCACAGCGTCAGACATGCGGTGAATTTCCTGGTTCATTTCGTTGACGTACTGTTCCAGGCGCTCTTCGGATTCGCTGGCAGCTTCTCTGGCTGCAGGCGATGCAGGGCTTGCCTGATGGGGTGAGGCCAGCTTGTCCGTCTTTTTTTTGCTTTCGTCCATGGCTTTGCGTGAAAACGACAGATTGTCGCTCCACTGGCTCTGGGCATACAGTTCATCGGTAGACGGTTTTTTGGGTTTGGTCATGCTGGCTCCTCTGTATAGAGTATTATACCCGCAAAGCCCAAATCTGACCCCAAACTGGGTTAGAATACTAAAAAAGATTTTGATTCAGGAGTGCAGGGCTTCCCCCACTATGCAAGCGCAAACCACCCGCAGCGGCAATCCCGAGTTTCAGGAGCAACTGATTCAGGAATACCTGCTGGAACAAGGCAAAATTAATCCAGAGCAACTTTCAACGGCCGTTTCGCGCCTGCGCCAGTACAAAATGGGCCAGGGCAGCCAGAAGCGGGCCGTTTCGTATGTGATGGATCAGAAAACCTACGCCCTGCGCGAAGTGGATCCCTGGAGCGGCAAAACCCTGCGCCAGCTCAGCCTGCCTACCACCCGCAAATACCAGCCGCGCTACATGAGCCTCGACTGGATGCCCGCCGGCAGCGGCTCGGTCTATCTGTTTCATGCCAACAATGCCCGTGAGCTGGGCGAGATTGTCTGGTCCGGCGAGGAGGCCCAGAGTGGTCTGACCGTCTCCGATGATTTTGTGCACCTCTATTTTGGCGAGCTGGACGAGCACCCCTATCTGGCCCTCAGCCACCAGCTGCACTACCCGTATATTCCGCTGAACCCCACCAAATGCCTGCCGCTGGATATGGTGCTCAACGGCAACCGCCAGCAGCTCTTTCTGGCCGACCGGGGCCGGGGCACGATTTTTATTGTGGATCTCGAAAGCTTTACGGTCACCAGTTCGCTGATTGTGCGCCCGCCGGGCTCACGCAAAACCCTCAATCTGGCCCCCACGCCCGACGGCCAGCGCCTGTTTATTACCGATAACAGCACCCCGGCCCTGCTGGTGGTCAACCTCAAAACCCTTAAAATCAAGCGGCAGCCGCTGCCTTATGGCATTCTGGGCAATCTGCGCATTTCACCCGACGGCCAGTGGCTGTACATTCAGAGCACGCGCCCGGACGAGCGGGTCGAGCTGATTGTGCTCGACACCACCAATCTGCTGCACCGCAGCACCATTGCCCTGCATGGCAACCTCTTTTCTACCCTCGATGACCCGCTCGATCTGATGGCCGTCAGCCCGCAGCAGAATTTTCTGATTTTTATGACCTATGTCGACAACCCGGCCATGTTTACGCCCTGGATCAACATCATTGACCTGGCGACGTATCAGCTGATCGACCGCTACGCCCTGCTGACCGACGACAGCAAGCCCAGTCACATCAGCTTTGCTACCAGTAAGCCAGAGGGCTATTTTAAGTCAGAGCACAGCATTCTCGACGTGCTGCTGGAGATGGAGTACATCACCATTCAGGATGTCGAAGAGGCCGAATGGACCCTGCACGAAACCATGAGCGGCCGCAACGAAGAACCAGCCCTGAACCTGGCCGCTTTTGACCTCGACGACAGCCCGGATTCCTTCTTTGATCTGCCGCCGGAAGAAGAAGCTGCCATTGAAGCGGTCGAAGCGGGGCGCGGTGATCCAGCCGTGGAATACCCCGTGCTGCACGATCACCAGATCGACCCGAGCATTTTGATTCAGTTCCGCGAGAGCCTGCTGCGCCAGTATGAGTTTGTGCCCATCAACCAGCTCAACGGCATTTTCAGGGTGGCCTGCGTCAACCCCGCCCGGCCCGAAATCGAAATGATCACCCAGAAGCTCTTTCCAGACTTGCCGCTGTATCTGATTCCCTTCGAAAAAGCCGAGTTTGAGCGTTTTATGCGTGAGTTTTACGCCACCATCATGACCCGCATGAAAAATATCGTCTCGCGCATGAATCCGGAGCAAAAGCAGGACTTTGCCAGTACCGCCCCGCCAGGGGTGGTCGAAAATCTCGAAGCCTTTGCCGCCCCGGCCTATGCCGCCGAAAAACCGGCCGAAAAACCGCCTGAAACCCCTGCTGCAGAACCCGAAGCCGCAGCCAAACCGGCGCCCAGCCTGCCGCCACCGGTGCAGTTTGCCCAGCCGCCGGCTGCTGAGTCTCCGGCTGAACCCAAAGCAGAGGCTGCCCCTGAGCCTTCAGCAACAAAACCAGATCCAGAAGACGCCAGTCCGGCGGAGGCCGGCCCCCAGATTGATGCTTCGGCCCTGCCGGCAGAGCTGGTCAATCGTGAGCTGCTGAATTACTGCGTTAACGAATTTAAAAAGATCTGGGGCATTGATGTCTCGGACGATCAGAGCGTGCGCGACAAGCTGCAGCCCATTGTGGAGCGCGCCCGGCGTGAGCTGCTCAACTTTGACTACACCATTATCCGGGTGGCCGATCTCTACAATCAGTTTTCACTCGAAACCGTGATCACCCAGGAAACCTTCCAGGCCCTGATTCAGCCGCTGCAGCCCAAACCTGCCGCCGAAGCCGCAAAACCCGCTGCCGCTCCGGCCACGGCGGTGCAAACCCTGGCCGATAAGGTGCAGGAGGCCGAAGCCCGTCCGGCTGCGGCGCTGCAGTTTGAATCCGATGATGAGGTGCTGCGCAGTGATGATCTGCCGTCGGATACTTTTCTGATGAGCGATCTCGATCGCCAGCGCATTATTGAGTTCACCAACAAAGGCGTGATCAAATGGCAGATTGGCGGCCATGACGGCATTGGCGGCCTGACCCTGGTTGAGCCCCAGAACCCGATTCGCCTGCCCAACGGCAATACCCTTTTTGCCGATGCCGGCCAGGACGTGGTGATGGAAGTCTCCAAATCGGGCCAGATCCGCTGGCAGTTTCCGCCGGCCGACAAAAGCTCCGATATTCGTCTGCACCGGCCGGTCAAGGCCATGCGCAAGCTCAATGGCAACACCATTATTGTGGATCAGGGCAACCACCGCATTATTGAGATCAATGGGCAGAACAAAATTGTCTGGCAATATGGCATTACGGCCTCGGTGGGCATCAACCGGGGCCGGCTCTACAGTCCCAGCGATATGCAGTGCCTCAAAGGCGGCCATTTTCTGATCACCGATACCGACAACCACCGCGTGATCGAGGTCAACAGCGACGAAGAGATCATCTGGCAATACGGCAACCCCGACAACAAGCTGGGCTCAGGCTACGGTTCCCTGAGCAATCAGCTCAACGCCCCGACCCAGGCCTTTCGCCTGCCCAATGGCCATACCCTGATTGCCGACAGCGAAAACCGGCGCGTAATTGAGGTCAACCCCAAAGGGGAGCTGGCCTGGACCTTCGATACGGGCATTGAAAAAGCCAGCGGTGGCGCCTTCTCCTTTGTGCCCGTGCGCCTGATCCGCATGGGCAACGGCAATACGGTGGTGTTCAGCCCGCTCTATGTGATTGAGGTGACCCGCCTGCTCCGGCCGCTGTATCTGTATCAGTACGCCAACCTGCCCAAAGCCGAAAACTATCAGCAGCAGGTGGCCGACAGCGAAAAAATTGTGCCCCTCTCGAGCAAGCCCTCGTCAGAGCATATCAACGCCCTGGCCCGCCAGGCGGCCCAGAAGTATGTGGTCTCTCAGGCCACGCTGACCGAGATCGAAATCCCCTTGATCGATAAAAGCGAAAACCGGGTCTATCTGGTCAACCGTCAGAAGCAGATCGTCTGGCGTCTGGGCGAAGACAAGCCCAGCCACCCCCTGCATCTGGAGCGCCCCCAGTTTGTGGAGCTGTCTGAACGCGAAGACAGCGAGGTGCTGGTGACCGACACCGACAATCACCGGGTGTTCCGGGTCTACCGCCCAACCAAAGAAATCATCTGGCAATATGGCGAAAAGGGCGTGATGGGCAGCCGACCCGGTCTGCTGGGCCACCCGCGCTCGGCAGTGACCACAGCCAAAGGCACGGTGCTGATCGCCGATCAGTACAGCGGCCGGGTGATCGAAGTCGACAAAAACGGCCAGCTGATCTGGGCTTTTGGCGGCTGGGATACCGGCGTGAACCCCCTGAACGCCCCGTATTATGCTGAGCTGACCCCCGATGATACCCTGCTGGTGACCGACTGGAGCAATCACTATGTGCTGGAGGCCAATCGTCAGGGTGAAATCATCTGGCGTTACGGTACCCTCAAGAATCCCGGCACGGGCCCCCAGCAGCTGATGTACCCGGAGCGGGCCCACCGCCTGATCAACGGCAATACCCTGATTGTGGATACCCGCAACCACCGCGTGCTGGAGGTCGACCCTGCCGGCGGCATCAGCTGGCAGTATGGCGGCAACGTGACCGACAACGCCGCCAAAATGATCACCAACCCCACGGCCGCTCAGCGCCTGTCCAATGGCCACACCCTGATTGTGCACAGCGGCAACCGCCAGCTGCTTGAAGTGACCATGCACCACCAGGCGGTCTGGCAGTATCTGCTGCCGGCCCAGCGCCGCTGAGCTTTTGCTGATGAAACGCACGCCGATACACATGCAGAGAGAGAGTTGTTTATGAAGTTTGTGCTCGTTGCCGGCGCTTCCGGCTACCTGGGCCGCCACGTGGTGGCAGCCCTGAAACAACAAGGACACCGCGTTCGTGCCCTGGTGCGCCAGCGCGAACCCCTCTGGAAGCGCGGCACGCGCCTGGCCCCGGCTGTGGGTGCTGAAGTGGACGAAATTGTGATGGCCGATTTAACCCTGCCCCAGACCCTGCAGGGCGTCTGCCATCAGATCGATTATGTGATCTCCTGCGTGGGTTCTGCCCGCAGCGAGAGCCGCCTGACGCCAGAGCAGCTCGACCACCAGGGCAACCGCAATCTGCTGATTGAGGCCATCCGTTCAGGCGCGCCCGAAAAATTTGTCTATGTCTCCATGTTTGATAAACACCTGCCGGCTGATCTGCCACGGGTCAAAGCCAAAGCCGCTTTTGTTGAAGAGCTGCAAAAATCGGTCATGACCTCGTATATTGTGCGTCCCAGCCTGCTCTATCCTGAGCTGCTGCCCTTGCTCTATATGGCCCATCGCGGGCGCATCTGGCTGCCCACCTCTGCGGCACGTCAGCTCAACCCGATTCACGGCGCGGATTTGGCTGCGGTATGTGTGAAGGGCCTGATTGCCAAAGAAAAAGAAATCGATGTGGGTGGGCCCGTAACCCAAAACCTGGAGCAGATCGCCCGGCTGGCCTTTAAGGTGCACAAAAAACCGGCCCATATTACGGCTTTGCCGCCTGCGTTGGCGCGCAGCTGGCTGCGGCTGGGCCAGCGCAAGCAGTTGATGTCGTTTGACCGCCTGCATTCAGAGGCTTTGCTCAGCGGGGTGGCGCCACCCTGCAGCAGCGAGACCCACCACAGTCTTGAAAGCTATTTTAAAGATTATCTGGCTTCGGCCTTTTTCAGACCCTGAAGATCATCATGCCCGCCTCGGGCATGTTGTGCTGCACCTTTGCTTCACTGTTGCGCTCTGCCTCTCTCTCTGCGTGGCTCACCCCGTCTGCTGTATGCAGGCCTTCAGCGCAGAGAAATCTGCTTGACAAAGGTTCTGAGGGCTTTAGGCAGTCTGATGATCGGGTGGTACAATGGGGCTTATGCTACAACCCAAAACACAGGTGCCTTTATTACAGGGGCTTTCATCGCATCAGATCAGCTTTTCCCATGCAGCTTTGCAGCTTGAACTGGTGGCTCCGGGTGTGCTGGAACTTCAGCTCAGCGGCTATCTGCACCCCGATGTTTTGGAGCCGCTCTTTGAACAGATTCAAACATTGGATGCGGAGCTTCTGGCCAGCAA
Source organism: Candidatus Sericytochromatia bacterium (assembly GCA_015272195.1). Classification (GTDB taxonomy): domain Bacteria; phylum Cyanobacteriota; class Sericytochromatia; order UBA7694; family UBA7694; genus JACYMC01. Next base: position 20,918 of record JACYMC010000053.1, on the reverse strand, counting down.
AGCTTATTATGTGGTGATTGTTGATACCTCGCAGGTTACAGGTGTCAGCATCAAAGCGTCGCGTCAGATTCTAGCGCGCCTGCGCTGGAGCGCCAACCCCTATTGTCTGTCTCTGGAGTATATCAGTGTTCCGGGCTTTTTTCAGCATCTGACCCGCATGTTGTTTCGCTTTAATCAGTCAGAAATGGCCCTGCATTTTCACAGCACGCTGACCGAAGCCCGCGCAGCAGCGCAGCAGCGCCTGGCTTTGCTGCAAAAGGTCCAGACAGGGGAGTTGCATCTACCTGCAGGCTACGCCTGGGAGCACCTGTCGGCTTATGACCATGAAGACGCCGAAGGCAACCGTCACCGTTTTTTTCTGGCCGATCACAAGCTGGTGTTGCTGCAGATGGAGCGGGCTATCCGGGCTGAGAATATGCTGGTGATGCTGCACGCTCAGCAGGCCATTGGCGAACAGCTGCAGCTGCCGCCGCGCGAGCCAAAATATATTATTGTGGACGTCAGCCGCATTTACCAGCACGACCATTTTTCGCGTCAGGCCATGCTGAGCGTGCGGGATTTTTTTAAGCACCACCAGTCGCCCTATGCCACCTCTTTTGTGATCACTCCACCCCAGATGCGCGGCATTCTGCGCACGCTGAATTACCTGGCCCCCGTGCTGCGCAACCGCATTCAGGCGGCGGGATCGGTGCATGAAGCCCTTAACCTGATTGCCGAAACCCGTCTGCGCCAGAGCCGTTCAGCCTATCCGCTCACACCCTGGGGGCTGCGGCGGGCGCTGGCGCAGGAGCGTGCTGAAAATGCCCGTCTGCGCCAGGAGCAGGAGCAGCTGCTTGAACTTTTTACCCCGACCCTGACCCGCATGGTGATGGAGCCCGGCTTTGAGCCAGAGTCTCTGCCGGTGCCTGAAACGGCTTCAGTGGCCTATCAAGAAGCGGTGGATTTGCTCAACTATGTGCAGCTGGATATGCGCGATATGCTGGATACCCTGCAGGCCCAGATGCAGGTGCGCGAGCTGGCCGAGCGCGAGGCCCAGGCTGCCAGTCAGGTCAAAAGCCAGTTTATGGCCAATATGAGTCACGAGATCCGCACCCCGATGAACGCTATTCTGGGCTTTACCCACCTGATTCTGGCACGCCATGCGGCCCAGCTGCCGCCCAAGGTCAAAATGTATCTCGAAAGGGTGCACGAAAACGGCCAGCATCTGCTGGGCATTATCAACGATGTGCTGGATCTCTCGCGCATTGAGGCCGACCGGGTGGTGCTGGCGCTGGCTTCCTGTGATCTGCATGAGGTGCTGACACATTTGCTGGATCAGTTTGAAGCCCAGGCCCTCAAAAAAGAGCTGCAACTGTTGCTGCAACTGCCTGAAACCCCGCTGACCCTACAGACCGATATTCAGAAGCTGCGCCAGATTCTGACCAATTTACTGGGCAATGCCATCAAGTTTACGCCCCAGGGTGGCCAGGTCACTTTGCGGCTGCAGCCGGCTGCCGACGGCTGGGCTATTGCAGTCTGCGATACCGGTCTGGGCATTCCACCTGAACATCAGCGCCTGATCTTTGAGCGCTTCAGCCAGCTGGAGCACCCTGAGCAGAAACACCTGCGCGGGACAGGGCTGGGGCTGGCCATCAGCAAGACCCTGAGTGAGCATCTGGGTTATGATTTATCGGTTTTCAGCAGCCCCGGTGAAGGGGCCACGTTTAGCCTTCAGATACCTGCTGCCGCTTTTGAAAAAAGCGCTGAGCCGCTCACCGACAGCTAGAGATTCAGGGTCACTTCGCGTTCAAAGGGCTGCGCCGGCAGCCCCTGACGCAGATGGTCGATGTGCGGCCGCAGCAAATCCAGCTCAGAGTAGGCGTACTGGGGGCGCTCAAAGCGCTGCAGATGGGCGCTGTGCATGCGCAGAATGCCCAGATCCTGGGCAATACCAATGCGAAACAGTGGGCTTGAAACCAGTTTAAAAAGCGGTGTCCAGCGCCCGGCACAAAAACTCATGCACACATGGCCCGTGATGCGCCCGGCATTGTGGGGCGTGAGGCCGACGGTGTAATAAAAGTGGTAGTCCGGCCGGTTGCTGGTGTACTCCTGCTGCAGCACGCTGGGCATGATAAAGCGAGCTGTCACGTTGATTTCTTTGAGGCCGCCGGTCAGAATGCGATACATCCAGCCGTCAAGGGTCTGGTCGTTGGGGTAATAGGCCTCGGTCCGGTCTGCAGAACGGGTCACGCGGGCGGTGATCTGGCCGCGGCGGTTATCGTTGCGCAGCAGGCCCGGATGCACAAAGTGGGTGTGGGTGCCGTCGAGGAAGTTTTCGGCCACGTCCTCAACCGTGCTGGGGCCCGAAAAAGACCAGTTCAGCTGTTGGTAGTGGGGGTTATCGCTCTCAGGAAACACCATGGGTTCATGGTTGGGGCTTGTGTTGGCCGCAGCATAGACCCAGACAAAACCCTGCTGCTCACATACAGCAAAAGCCGGTACACGCCGGGCGGGCTGGTCGCTGCTGCCGCTGCACAGGCCCGGGATGGCGCTGCAGCGGCCTTCAGCATTAAAGCGCCAGCCGTGGTAGCGGCACTGCAGCTCGCCCTGCTTCAGCCAGCCGGCTGACAGCGGAATATTGCGGTGGGCGCAGCGGTCCAGCAGGGCGGCGGCTTTGCCCTGGCCGTTGCGAAACAGAACCAGGGGCTGATCCAGAATTTCGCAGGCCAGGGGCCGCCGGGCCCCGAGGTCTTTGCTGCGGCAGGCAATGTACCAGTGGGCGTACAGATGCGCCGGCCAGGCAGACGCCGGGGGCAGAGTGGCTGTCACGGGTCTATTTGCTGTAGACCACAGTGGTCAGGTAATGCTTGGCATTAGGCCGGAAGGTGGTGTCCATCAGCTCTTTGTACTCATGGTAAAAGCGCTCATGCTCGGCTTCCGGGAAGTCAGACATCTGAATAAAGATGCCCAGCAGTTCGTCAAAATGGGTGTCGTAGAAGGCAATCATTTTGTCGTCGAGATCTTTGAAGTTCTCGCTGCAGAAGGATTCAAAATGCTCGATTTCAAAGTATTTGGCCGATTCTTTTTTACAGAATTCGTATTTTTCTTCTTGCGACTTCTTGGGATCGTTGAGAACGCTCAGGTACTTAACCTGCTCGAGATCGAGGCCCATGTCTTTGCCGGTCACGGCACAGAAGGCAAACCATTTGTACAGCGCGCAGATCAGCCAGGGGAAGTGCACGTGCAGGGAGGTGAAATTGCTGTCAGGGCAAGCGTTGGCAAAGTCAATCGGGTGGATGCTGCCGTCTTTGATCAGGGCCTCAAAGGAGTTGTAGGTCCAGCGGTGATAGGCGTTGATCAGCATCACATAAGACTTCAGGCGGCCAAAAATGTCTTTTTCGACTTCCAGTTTTTCGGGGCTGTAGTGCTCGTGCAAGGGGGCATCCGGCACAAAGCGCATGGGCAGCACCTGGGGACCAATGGCCATACAACGGATAAAGGTATCGTAGCCTTCAACGGCTTCCTGAATGTGAAAGGCTTTGCCCTTGGTCAGGGTGTCGTATTTTTCGTAGAGCTCTTCGAGGCTGTCGACTTTGTAGACATCGCTGCCGCCACCGCCAAAGGGCTTTTTGAGAAAGAGCGGAAACTTGCCGTCAAAGTATTTGTCCACGGCCGCTTTGATGTAATTGCCGGTGGGGTAAAAGTCTTCGCGCATTTTCTGCAGCTTGGGTTCAAAGGCTTCGGACTGTCTGAGTTTGTCCTGCACTTTGGCCCAGTTGGTCTGGCGGTGCTCAGGGTCCCAGCCGTACTCGGTATTCTCGATAATCAGTTCTTGCTCATACTTCCACTTGGCGTCCATTTTCTGGAGCGGGGTGTAGGGGTTGAACTGGGGCAGCAGCACGGTGGTGGGCACGCGGTCTTTGGGATGGGTGGCGCGGGCCAGCAGGTCGGTGGTGCTGTGCTTGTCGTAAATGTTAAAGGTGTAGCTGTGGTTGGCAAACGAGATGCCGGAGTTGACTGCTGTACCGGCCCAGCACTTGTAAAAATCGTTCCAGTGAATGGTGCGATCCACCACAAAATCTGAGTGGCCGCTGAGATCTTCGCCGCAGGCAAAGGGCTCAGCCATCACGCGGCCCAGCTCCAGGCGGTATTTTTTGCCTTTGTATTTGAGTTCCCGCTTGTCAAAGTCGACAAAGGATTTCATGGCGTAGCGCATGCTCCAGTCGAACGATGCCATCAGATTGATTTTTTTGACTTCAACCATCTTCTGGTCTCCTTGTTTGCTTGTGATTCGATACACCAGAATACCCCAGTCAGGGGGCGCTTGTATACGGTTGTAGCTTTAAAAATCCATTTAAAGCCATAATTTAACGTATGGGCCTTAATTTTAATGTTCCTGGGCATTAACAAAAGATTAATCCCTGCTTATATACAGGCTGCGTCAGCGACTGTGGAAGTGCCCGGCACACAACAAAAGGATTGCTGGTCGTGTGCTTTTCTGCCTTTTTTGAAAAAGCGGATATTTTTATCTGGCTTTAATCCGGAATATATTGTCTGCTTTATGATCCAGTGTTAAGATGAACTCAGATCATGATTCAGTGTGAGCAAAACCTATGAAAATTTCAGCAGTTGAAGAATATGGCCTGCGCTGCCTGTTGCAGCTGGCCAAAGCTCAGACCCAGGACCGGTTGATGTCAGCCGAAGAAATTGCCCTGGCGGAAGGTTTGTCGGTTGCGTATGTCGAAAAAATTCTCTCCCAGCTCCGTAAAGTGGGATTGATCAAAAGCGTGCGCGGCATGTACGGCGGTTATCAGCTGGCCCGTGCAGCCAACCAGATTCGTGTCGGCGACCTGGTTCGGGGCGTGGACGGTGATTTTTTCAGCGATATCTGTCAGAACTTTGCCGGGAACCAGAATACCTGTGTTCACAGTGGCGGCTGCTCTGTGCGTCCAGTCTGGCTGATGGTGGCCCGTCACGTTTACCGCATTCTCGACAATCTGAGCCTGGCCGATCTGCTGACCGAAGAACACGGTCTGGAGCGCCAGCTGTTTCACGAGTTTCCTTTGCCCACACATCAACTCATTAATACTTAAAGAGGTTCAAGCACCATGTCTCAACCCAGCCTGATTATCCGTGACCTGCACGTCACCGTCGGTGAGAAAGCGATTCTCAAAGGCGTCAATTTAACCGTCAATCCCGGCGAAAAGCATGCCCTGATGGGTCCTAACGGTTCGGGTAAGAGCACCCTTTCCAATGCCTTAATGGGCCACCCCAATTACAACATCACCCACGGTGAGGTGCTCTTTCAGGGGCAGAATCTGCTGGAAATGGCGCCCGATGAGCGGGCCCGTGCTGGCATGTTTCTGGCTTTTCAGTACCCCATGGTGATTCCGGGTGTCAAAGTGTTTCAGTTCCTGCGCAATATGCTGCAGGCCCGCCGGGGTGCTGATGTGCCGGTGCGTGAGTTCCGCAAAATTCTCAAAGACAAAATGCAGCTGCTGGAAATGAAAGAAGAATTTGTGAAGCGTTACCTGAACGAAGGCTTTTCCGGCGGCGAAAAAAAACGCCATGAAATTCTTCAGATGGCGCTGCTGGAGCCCAGTCTGGCCATTCTGGACGAAACCGACTCCGGTCTGGACGTGGACGCTCTGCGCATTGTCTGTGAAGGCATCAATGCCGTATCTGCCCAGCAGCCGGATATGGGTGTGCTGATCATTACCCACTACCAGCGCATGCTGAACTACATTACCCCCGACTTTGTACACGTGCTCTTTGAAGGGCGCATTGTCAAATCCGGAGACAAAAACCTGGCGCTTCAGATTGAAGCCGAAGGTTATGACGCCATTGAGCGTGAAGTACTGGCCAGCGTATAAAAGGAGGAAACCATGGCTTTAGCAAACGAATCCCTGCAGGACAAGCGCGAAAAAACCCGCAGTGCTATTGAGGATATCAACAAAGATTATAAGTACGGTTTCCATGACCCTGAAGACTCGTATGTCTTTAAATCTGAAAAGGGCCTGACCGAAAAAATCGTGCGCGATATTTCCCGCATGAAAAACGAGCCCGAATGGATGCTGAACGAGCGCCTGAAAGCGCTGGAAATCTTTAATAAAAAGCCCACACCCCAGTGGGGCAACACCGAGTTGCTTAACGAAATTGACTACGGCAACATCCACTATTTTGTCCGCTCTTCTGAGCGTCAGGGGCGCGACTGGGATGAAGTGCCCGAAAACATCCGCAACACCTTTGACCGTCTGGGGATTCCTGAAGCCGAGCAGAAGTTTCTGGCCGGTGTCACCGCCCAGTATGAGTCTGAAGTGGTTTACCACTCCGTGCACAAAGAGCTTGAAGAACAGGGCGTGATCTTTACCGATATGGACACGGGCCTGCGCGAGCACCCGGAGCTGGTCAGAAAGTTCTTCGGCACCATTATTCCCAGTTCTGACAACAAGTTTTCAGCGCTCAACACGGCCGTCTGGAGCGGGGGCAGCTTTATTTATGTGCCCAAAGGGGTGCAGGTGGCGATCCCGCTGCAGGCTTATTTCCGCATCAATACCGAAAACATGGGTCAGTTTGAACGTACCCTGATCATTGCCGACGAAGGGGCCTCCGTGCACTATATCGAAGGCTGTACCGCACCGACCTACAGCTCGGATTCCCTGCACTCTGCGGTGGTGGAGCTGCTGGCGATGGAAGGGGCAAAAATCCGTTATACCACCATTCAGAACTGGTCCAATAACGTCTTTAACCTGGTGACCAAACGCGCCGTGGCTGAAAAGAACGCTGTGGTGGAGTGGGTCGACGGCAACCTGGGTTCCAAGCTGACCATGAAGTACCCAGCCGTACTGCTCAAAGGCGAAGGGGCCCGGGGCGAAGTGCTCTCGATTGCCTGGGCCGGCCAAGGTCAGCATCAGGATGCCGGCGCCAAGATCATGCACCTGGCCCCCAACACTTCCTCGGTGATCACCTCCAAATCGATCTCCAAAGACGGCGGTCGCTCCAGCTACCGTGGCCTGGTTAAGGTCTTGCCGGGGTGTACCGGGGTCAAGTCAAACGTGCGCTGCGACGCGCTGCTGATGGATGCCGAGAGCCGTTCAGATACCTACCCCACCATGCAGGTGGACGAAAAGAACGTCAACATTGAACATGAGGCCACCGTCAGCAAGATCTCTGACGAGCAGCTCTTTTACCTGATGAGTCGCGGCCTGAGCGAAGAAGAAGCCCGTCTGATGATCGTCAACGGCTTTATTGAAGAGTTCACCAAGGAGCTGCCCATGGAGTACTCCGTGGAGCTGAACAAGCTGATCCAGCTGGAAATGGAAGGGTCGATTGGCTAATGACAGAGACACTCACCACCCACTGGATGCAAGCCTTTGATGCCACCCGCCTGCCGCAGCATTCTGAGCCTGAATGGCTGCTGAAGCTGCGCAAACAGGCCTTTGAAGTTTACCTGGATATGCCAGAGCCGCCGCCGCCCCAGCGGGGTCTGCGCCGCATTCCCAGTCTCAAAGTTGACGAGCTGTCTGCGCTGCAGCCCATGGCAGACACTGAAAGTGTTGAAGCCCTGCTGAACCAGCGTCTGCAAAGCTGGTTGCAAACGGGTCAGGCTTTTGGTGGGCAGACCATTGCCCACAACGGGCAGACCCTGCAAACCCAGCTGAAAGCCGAGCTCGAAGCCCAGGGTGCTATCTTCTGCAGTCTGCACGAAGCTCTGGTGCAGCACCCTGAGCAGGTGCAAAAATACCTGGGCTCTGTGTATCCGGCGATTGCCGGACGCGAGCTGGCCCTGAATCTGGCCTACTGGCAGACAGGCTATTTTCTTTATCTGCCCCGCCAGTGCAAGCTGAGCCTGCCGCTTTATGCTCTGCAATCCCTCAGCGGCAGCGGCAGCCTGTTTCAGCGTTCGCTGGTGGTGCTTGAAGCGGGCGCTGAGCTGACCCTGGTACACGATGCCTGGAGTGCCGGGCAAGCTGCCGCAAGGGTGTCAGACGTGCTGGAAATTCAGCTCGGTGATGGTGCTGTGTTGAATCAGCTCAACCTGCAGCAATGGGAAAAATCCGTCCACTGTCATAGCTACAGCCAGGCCCAGCTGGGCCGTGATGCCCGCTACCACGTGCTGAACCTGGCCAGCGGCAGCCTTTACCACTATCTGCAGACCGGCACCGGCCTGGCGCAGAAAGGTGCTGAGGCCCGCCTGCTGGGTCTGTTTGTGGCCAGTGGCGAGCAGCATTTCCGTCAGCAGTCGCTGCAGAACCACCTCAGCCCCCACACGGTCAGCCACCTGCAGTATCACGGCGTGATGCGCGATCAGGCCTACAGCTTTTACAATGGCATGATCTACGTGGCTGAAGCTGCTCAGCAAACCGAATCCAACCAGCTCAGCAAAAACCTCTTGCTCAGCGAAAAGGCCCGCGCGGATGCGATCCCCAATCTCGAAATCCTGGCCGATGACGTGCAGTCCGGTCACGGGGCGGCCATTGGTGCCATTGATCGCGATCAGTTGTTTTACCTGATGAGCCGTGGCTTTGGCCAGACCGAAGCCGAAGCCCTGATCACCGAAGGCTTTATGGAAGAAGTGCTGCTGCAGTTTCCGGACGCGCGCCTGCATGCCCCCGTGCAGCAGCTGCTGGCGATTCAGATGTTGCAGGATCAACTGGCTGAGGCCGAGAGCGAAGGCTAGACGATGCTAAATACCGAACGTATCCGGACTGATTTCCCGATTCTGCAGCGTGAGGTCAATGGCTTTCCGCTGGTTTACCTCGACAATGCAGCCACCACCCAGAAGCCCCAGGCGGTGATTGACGCCATCGTGCGCTATTATGCTTACGAAAACGCCAATATTCACCGGGGGGTGCACACCCTCAGCCAGGAAGCCACAAACCATTATGAGCAGGTGCGTCGCCAGGTGGCGGCCCTGATTCAGGCCCCGGATGCGGATTCGGTGATCTTTACCAAAGGCACCACCGAAAGTGTGAACATGGTGATGAAATGCTGGGCCGCCCCTCAGCTCAAAGCCGGTCAGAACCTGGTGTTGAGTTGGCCAGAGCACCACTCCAACCTGGTGCCCTGGCAGATGCTGGCCCAGGCCAACGGCCTGGCGCTGCGGCTGATTCCGCTGAACGCTGAAGGCGAGCTGGATTTAAGCGCAGCCGAAAGCCTGATCGACGGCAACACGGGCCTGCTGGCGATTCAGCAGATGTCGAACGTGCTGGGCAGCCTGCACGATCTGAAGCCCCTGATTGCCGCGGCCCGGCGCCAGGGGGCTAAAGTGCTGGTAGATGGTGCTCAGTCTGTGCCGCATTTGCCGGTTTCGGTGCAGGATCTTGACTGCGACTTTCTGGTCTTTTCGGCCCATAAAATGCTGGGTCCGACCGGTGTGGGCGTGCTCTGCGCCCGGCGGGAGCTGCTCGACAGCATGCCGCCTTATCAGGGGGGCGGGGCCATGATCAAAGAAGTCTGGCCTGAACGCCACACCTGGGGCGAGCTGCCCTATCGTTTTGAAGCTGGTACCCCCAATATTTCGGGCGTGGTTGGCTTTGGGGCGGCACTGGACTATCTCGAACAGATTGGCCTCGAGGCCATCTGGGAGCATGAGCAGATGCTGGTGGCTTATGCGCTCGATAAAATGAAGGCCCTCGACGGCCTGACGATCTACGGTCCCCAGCATGCGGCGCAGCGCAGCGGCATTGTGTCGTTCAATCTTGAAGGCCTGCACCCTCAGGATCTCGGTGAGATTTTGGATCAGCAGGGTGTGGCCATTCGCACCGGCCACCACTGCTGTCAGCCGCTGATGCAGCACTATGGCGTCAGCGGCATGGCCCGCGCCAGTTTTTATCTTTACAATACCCCCGCAGAAGTGGATACCCTGGTGTCGGCACTGCAGCGCGCCCAGCGCCTGCTGCAACGCCGCCAGTCCCGCCTGCGCCAGACCTGATTTCAGGCCAAGAAAGGAAGAATACCCATGTCAGAACACGCTTTGCGCACCCTCTCTGATCAAGCGCCCGCTCCGGCGGCAGCTGAAACCGTCACATCAGCAGCAGAAGCCCCCAAAGCAGAAGTGGCTGCCCCGCGGCAGCCTGCTCCAGCTGAATCCGGCAACAAACTGCCCCCCCTGACCGAGGACGATATTCGCGAATCCCTCAGCAAGGTGGTGGACCCTGAACTGCATATGAATATTATTGAGCTGGGTCTGGTTTACCGGGTGGATCTGAGTGCTGATCCCAAACCGGATATTGAAGTGGAAATGACCCTGACTTCTCCTGGCTGCCCTTATGGCCCCATGATCATGGGACAGGTGCCCACGGTCATCAAGCGTGATTACCCCGAAGAAGTGGGTGAAATCAATGTCAGCCTGACTTTTTCGCCGCCCTGGGATCCGGCCACCATGGCCTCAGAAGACGTACAGTTTGAGCTGGGCATTTTCTAGACCCAACCAGTCTTAGCTGACCCGTCGCAGGGCCTGTGCCGGTGGCAAGAGTTGCTGAGCACCCGTCTGAACTTCAGGCGGGTGCTTTTCGATGCGGTCCGCCAATGTCTGGGCGACGCGTTCGCGCCAGCCCGACTGGTGATAATACTGGGTGGCCCCCAGGCCGCTCACGGCCCCCACGGCAGCAGCGCCCAGCGCCAGAGGCAGACCCCCCACACCCAGGCTGCGCAAAGCCAGGGTGCTGACCCCCACACCCAGACCCGCCACGGCCCCGGCACCAAAGCCACCGAGGGTATCGGTCAGCACCTGGGTGCTGACCTGCTGCAGGCTGACCTGGCCTTTGTGGACGGCACTGAAGCGGTGAATGCTGGCATACAGGCCCGAAAAGGTCGCGCTCATCAGACCGGCCCGCAGGCTGCCAGCTCCCAGCTGTGCCAGACCCGCCGGATTGAGGTTTTCGGTGCTGAGGCTGTCCAGCAGTTTGACCAGACTGGGCTGGGCCATACCTGCCGCCACGCGGCCGAGCAGGAGTTTGTCGACATTGCCAAAACAGAGTTCAGGGGGCAGCAGCTCGGTTGCGCTGCCTGGCCGGGTCGGTGGGCGCAGGACGGCAGCGGGTGGGGCAAGCAGGGCCGGAATCTGTTGAATCTGCAAAGGGACGTCCTTTAATGATTATTTTAACTTTATTTAATAATCATAACCCAGCTTAAAGTGGTCTTAATATCCCTGAAGTTTAATAAAAGATTAAAAAAAGGGTAAGCTTAATGTAAGCTCACCCTGCGCAATGCTAATGCTTAATACTGATCCAGCAGGTATCCAATCATATCGGTGGTGGTCACAATGCCCACCAGTTTGCCCTCGTCCACGACCGGCAGGGCCGAAAAGCGATGTTTGTGCAGGATTTCACCGACCTCTTTGATACTGGTTTTTGATCCCACCGTCATGGGTGAAGGCGTCATGACCTCACTGACTTCCAGCTGCTGCAGAAAGTTCTTGTAGTGATCGGCATCCACTTTGCTGACACCATAGCTGACGCGCATCACGTCTGTGCGGCTGATAATCCCAATCACCTCTTCACCGTTCAATACCGGCAGGTGACGGATACTGTGCTTCTCAAAAATATCGGCCACTTCCAGCAGGTTCTGCTTGCGGTGTGCGGTCTGTAAATCGGTGCTCATAATACGGGAAACGGGTTCTCTGTGCTTCATTGACAGGCTCCTTTGTGTTTGTTGTGAATGTATTATGCCAGCACTTGCTTTATCAAACACTGCTTTACAGCAAGTGCAAACTTGATCCTGATCATGTGATTCACTGGCTGGACGCCTTTTAAAGCCTGTGAAATACTGTATTCAATCTCAAGACAAGGTGCAGGCTGCCGTGGACGATCTGCTGCGCAATCCCTTTGAAGCGGGCAATACCCCTGACGATGACACCCAGCTGGGTCCGGCCCAGTCGCTGGAGGCTGTGCCCGTGCCTGCTGGCCTGCCCTCGGCGGCGGAAGCGGGCTTTGTGCGCTACCGTCTGCTGGATGAAGCGCTGTCAGATCAGGAGCTGGCGGCCCAGGACGTGCTGCTTCGCCGTTATGTGACCTACCGCAGTCTGCCGTCTGATCCTGCCGCGCGGGATCAGGCGCTGCAGGAGGCCCGTCTGACGGCCCGTTTGCAGCACCCTGGTGTGGTGCCGGTTTACAGCCTTGAAACCCCTGAAAATCCTGAGCAGGCCGGTTATGCCATTAAAAGCCTCAGCGGCCAGACCCTGGCCCAGTGGCTGAAGACCGCTCAGCCGCCTGCAGATCCCGAGAGCGTGCAGTTCTGGTTTGCCGTGATGTTAACCGCCTGTGACACCCTGCATTACGCCCATACCCAGGGTATTTCCCATGGCAATCTGAGTCCGGAGCGCATTCTGAGCGCGCCTTTTAACGAGGTCTATGTGCTGGACTGGGGACTGCCCCCGGCGCTGAGCGCAGCTTTTGCGGCCCCCGAAGGCAATCCTTCGGCCCTGGCCGATCAGTATGCCCTGGGGCAGATCCTGCGGCAGCTGCTGGGGGGGCTGTATCTGCCAGCCAAAGTGCCGCCTGCCCTGCAGGCCATTGCCGCCCGCGCCAGCGCGCCGCGCTCAGCAGATCGCTATAGCGACGTGGCGGCCCTGGCCCAGGATCTGCGCGCCTGGCTCAATGATCAGGCCACCGTGGCCTACCCCGACAACGCCTGGCGGCGTCTGCAGCGCTGGAGCCGGCACCACTCTGCCCGGGCCCTGGGTCTGGCCAGCGTGCTGGTGCTGACGGGGGCGCTGGCCCTGGGCGGCAGTCTGCTGCTGAGTCAGCGGGCCCAGCAGGCCACCCGGCAGGATCGTTTGTTGCGGGCTGAGATCCGTCAGCTGACGGCCCGCCAGGGTCAGGTCCTCGACGCCTATTTCAGCCAGCTGCTGGCCCTGACCGAAGGACTGGCCACCGCCAGTGCCGAAAGCTGGCTGCGGCGGCCGCAGCAGCAATCGGTGCGCCAGAGCCTGCAGCCGCGCCTGCAGGCCCTGTTTCAGGCCGCCCCGCCCGGCCTCAGCCGGGTGCAGCTGCACCTGCCCCAGACCCGGCTGCTCTATGCGGCCACGGGCTGGCAGCCAGACATACCTGCTGCCCTTACAGCTGGCTTGCCCGCGCCGGATCCGTATCACGGCAGCTGGGGCCTGCCCCTCAGTCTGCCTGCCGGCCCGGCCTTGCTCCCGCTGACCCTGCCGGTGGCTGACGATGCCGGACAGACCCTCGGCCAGGTGGCCCTCTGGATTGAGCGACCGGCGCTGCAGGCGCTGCTGCAGCCGTCCACGGATCTCGCTCCCCACGCGGTCTGGCTCTTGCATCGCGGGGGTGAGGCCGTACAGCTGCAGGGCAGTACCGCTCAGCCGGTGCCCGAGCTGCCGGAAGCCCCTGCTTCGGGCGTTTTTGTACAGCAAGGGCAGTATTATGCCCAGCAGCAGCTGGCCAGCCGCGACTGGCGTCTGGTGCTGGCTTTTGACCCCATAAAAGGCAGCAGGCCATGACGCTCCCTGAAGACAGCCAGCAGGATCCGCTGGAGCTGACCATCGACGCCCTGACCGTGCTGCCGCGTACGGCCTCGCTGCTGGAGCGCCAGAATCCCGAAGCCGTGCTTTCAGGGGCCAGTTATCAGGTGCTCTCCAAGCTGGGCGAAGGGGCCATGGGCATGGTGCATCTGGTGCGCGATCTGCATCTGGAGCGCGAGGTGGCCTTTAAGCAGCTGATCGGCGCTTCGGGCAGTCAGAGTGAGGCCGTGCGGCGCTTTCTGGGCGAGGTCCAGATCACGGCCCAGCTTTCGCACCCCTCGATTGTGCCGGTCTACAGCCTGGAACAGACCGACAAGGGCCTGGGCTATACCATGAAGCAGGTCCAGGGCGACACTTTCAAAGAGCTGATTCAGGCGGCCCGTGCCGCTGTTAGCGCCGGCACACGCCGGCCGCCCCATCTCAGCCGCCAGACCCTGATTGCCCACTTTTTAAAGGTCTGTGATGCCCTGGCCTATGCCCATTACCGGGGCGTGATTCACCGCGATCTCAAGCCTGCCAACCTGATGCTGGGCGCGCACCAGGAGGTCTATGTGATGGACTGGGGCATTGCCCGCCCCTTTGGGGCGGCTGCGGCGGCTTACCCTTTTGAAGCCGAAGAGGCCGGCAAGCTGATTGGCACACCCCGCTATGCCTCACCCGAACAGGCCCGCGGCCTCAACGCCCAGCTGGACCCCCGCAGCGATATCTTTGCTTTAGGGCTGATTCTGCACGAGCTGCTCTGCCTGCAGCCGGCCTATACGGGCAAGGGCCGTGAGGCCATGCTGGAGCGCGTGCGTCAGGCCCAGCGGGATCCCTGCACGGCTCTGCCGGGCGATGAGCCGCTGCCACCGGCCCTGATCGCGATTGTCGACAAAGCCACGGCCTGGAAGCGGGCCCACCGCTACGCCAGCGTGCAGGAGCTGGCGGCCGATTTACAGCGCTACCTGCGCGACGAGCCTGTGCAGGCCGCCCCGGACCCCCCGCTGGAGGCCCTGCTGCGCGGCTTTCGCCGCCACCGCGTGCGCGTGCTGAGCGGGGTCTTTGTGAGCCTGCTGCTGAGTGCGGGCCTGAGCCTGGGCAGCCTCTGGCAGCGCCAGCAGACCCTGGCGGCCGCCGCTGCTGAAGAAGCCCGCCAGGCCCAGTTCTGGGAGCATCTGCTGCAGCAGGGCCAGCAGGCCGAACGCCAGCTGCAGATGATTCCCCGCGTGCTGGCCGGTCTGGCCGGGGCCGGGCTGCAGGCCCTCGAAAGCCCGCCACGCGGCCGCCCGCTGTATTATCTGGACGACGCCAGCTGGCCGCAAAAGGTGCCCGATCAGATTGACTCCTCCTTTTATAAGGCCCCGGTTTCGATTGACTGGACCGGTTTCTCGATTGCCTATACCCGTTCTGAAGCGGATCTGCAGCAGCAGCTCTGGCAGCTGGCCCCCCTGCGCCACCGCTTCCGGCAGCTGATGCTGCGCTCGGCGGGCCCTGAGGCCGCGGCCGATCCGCGCCAGAGCCTGACGGTCACCGGCGCGCCGGTGATGTTTGCCAGCCTGGCCACCGAAGAGGGGCTGTTGCAGTACTTTCCGGGGATTTCGTACAACACACCCAACTACGATCCGCGCCAGCGGCCCTTTTACACCCTGGCGGCCCACAAGCAGGGACTGCAGTGCGGCAACCCCTATCTGGACCGGCTGGTGGGCTCCCTGCTGCCCTGCAGCCTGCCCCTTTACGACGCCAGCGGCCGTTTTCGCGGGGTGGCGGTGGCCGACTCCCAGTTTAATCAGCTGGCCCGCACGGTGCTCAGCCTGCCCGATGCCAGTTACCGCGAGGCCTTTTTGCTGGATGCTGAGGGCCGTATTTTGCTGCGCAGCAGCGATCGCGACCGCCAGATTCAGAAGCAGGATCAGATTCAGGGTGCCCATACCCTGCAGCCCTTTGCCGACAGCGCCCTGCAACAGGCCATTGCGGCCCGCGAGGGCGCGGGCTATCTCGAAAACCGCCAGCGCCGCCTGGGCTATCTGCGGCTGAACTTTCAGGGCTGGTACTATGTGTTGCTGGCCGATACGCCGGGGCTTCCCTTGTGAAGGGTGCCTGAGGGTGTTAAGATACTGAAAATACCCGTAAAGTGTTGCGCATGTCAAAGCCGTCATTTGATCCCGTTCTGGAACTGCCAGACAACGCCGCCGAAATCTTTGCCTTTCTGGATCAGCGTTATGCAGACGCCCCGGATCCCTGGGGGCTGGAACGGCAAACCATCAAGTCGGCCCTTAAAGTGCTCTGGCCCTTGTACCGCCACTATTTTCAGGTGCGCCTGTTTGGCGCCGAAAAGGTGCAGGACCGCCCTTATATGGTGGTCTCCAACCACACGGGCCAGATTGCCATGGACGGCGTGCTGCTGTACTGCGCTTTTTTAACCCAGATTCACCCACCCCGCGTGATGCGGGCGATGGTTGAGCGCTTTGTGACCCGGCTGCCTTTTATGGGCACTTTTTTTGCCCAGGGCGGTGCCGTGCTGGGCGATCGCCAGAACTGTCAGTACCTGATTGACCACGGGGAATCGCTGATGGTGTTTCCTGAGGGCGTGCGCGGCATTGCCAAAAACACCCGCGATTTTTATAAGGTGCAGTCCTTCAGCAAAGGCTTTTACCGCATGGCCCTGATTCACCACACGCCGATTATTCCCTGCGCCATTATTGGCTGCGAAGAAATGTACCCCTACGTTTACCAGCCCCGCGATCTGGCCCGCAAGCTGGGGATTCCGGCCCTGCCGCTGAGTGCCTCCTTTCTGATGGGCCCCCTGGGCCTGCTGCCCCTGCCCAGCCCGGTGGATATTGTGCTGGGGGAGCCGATCTTTCCGCCCCGTGAGCTGGACCCCGATGCGCCCGACAAAGACATTGAAGTCCAGGTGGCCCAGATTCAGGCCACCATTCAGGAGATGGTGCGTCAGGGCCTTAAAAACAGAAGACCCTTTAAGGAATTAATGGGTCTGCCTGATCAGCGGGACGTGTAGCCATGCTGCAGGCACAGGACGTGCGCAAGATTCTGATCATTGGGGCGGCCGGCGGTCTGGCCCAGATTCTGATCCAGATGCTGCATGAAACTTACCCTGAAGCCCACATTGTGGGCATTGATTCACGCCCCCTGGACCCTTCGGCCAATCAAAACGTCAGTTTTGAGACCTTTCGCTATTCGCGGGGGCATTTTGAGGAACTTTTCAGAGAGCATGCCTTTGATCTGGTCTATCATCTGGGCCGCGTCAGCCACGCCAACCCCGGCAACCAGCTCAGCCTGGCCCGCCGTTTGGATCTCAACGTGATTGGCACCAGCCGTATTCTGGATCTCTGCCTTAAGCATGCGATCAAAAAGATTGTGATTCTGTCGACCTTTCACGTCTACGGGGCCCTGCCCGACAACCCGGTTTTTCTGGACGAAGAAACCTTTTTGCGGGCCAGCATTGCTTACCCCGAACTGCAGGATGTGGTCGAGATGGATCAGATTGCCACAGCCTGGATGTGGAAGCATCAGAATCAGATTCAGACGGTGGTGCTGCGGCCCTGTAATATTGTGGGCTCCCGCATCAAAAATGCCATCAGCCGCTATCTGCTCAGCCCCTGGAGTCCTACCCCCCTGGATTATAACCCCATGTTTCAGTTTATTCATGAGCTGGATATGGCAAGGGTCTTGCAGGCCTGCATTACACAGGTGCCCACCGGGGTCTACAACGTCAGCCCGCCCGAATACATTGCGCTCAAAGCCGCACGCCGCGCCATTGGCATCCCTGGCATCCCCACTTCGCTGTTTGTGCTGAGCCATCTGGTGGGTCTGTATATGCGTCTGAGCAAAGTGGAGCTGCCCCATTATATCGTCGACTACCTCAAGTTTTCGTGCCTGCTGGACGCCCAGGCCCTGAGCCAGCATCTGGGCAAAGACTTTTACCGCTTCAGCATCAAAGACACCCTGGCCCTGCTCAAATCCCAGGCCGGCCCGCTGCGCTGAAACGCTCAGACTAAAATTCAGGCCGGATCGCGCGACTGGCTTTGCCAGGCCTGAATCCGCAGGCGGGCGTTATGGTGGATATCCTGCCAGAAGAGCTCGTAATCCAGCAGGTGGTAGTTGCCGGGCTGGGTTTCCATGACCGGGTAATTCAGCTTGCTGAGGTCCGGCACACGCAGTACCGCTCCTTCGCAGCGGGCGCTGAGCAGGGCTTTTCTGGGGGCTTTGAGGGCTGTGATTTTGATGCCCAGCGGTTTCTGAGAAAAAAGCACATCCTGAAAAGCAAAGGCTGTGCCGGTGTTGACCATTTCCACCGCTCCGGCATGGGCCGCCGGCGGGTTGGGCTGTGTAGGGTTCTGCCAGCTGATGGGGTGGGTGCACTGGCGGGCCTGCTCTGCAGGCAAATGGCTCAGGCTGCCATTGCGCCAGTAATACACCGGCTCCTGCCCTTTGACTTCAGCCCCTTCGCGGTAGGTATCCCAGGCCGCTACACAGCCTGTCTGCGCCGGGCTGTCGCAGGGCACGATTCCGGCCTGGCGCATAACGGGTGTGTGATACCAGTCTGTGGGCAGGCCAATACCCGGTAAATAGCCCGCCACAAAGCGCTGCTGCACAGGCTGGCCGGCGATTTTTTCTTCGATCAGGCGCATCAGATGCAGGCTGCCCTGGCTGTGCCCGGCCAGAATAAACGGACGCGTGCTCTGGCTCAGAAAGTGCTCAAAGGCCCGCGCGACATCCTGGTAAGCGATAGCAAAACTGGCCTGGGCCGGGGCCTGGGGGGCATAAAAGACACCCAGTGCTGCCTGGCGGTAACGGGGTGCAAAGATGCGGCAGCAGCCATTAAACACGCTGGCTTGCGTGCCCATGGAGATCTGATCCACAATTTCGCGGGCGGGTCCGGGTTTAAAGTCGGCGTTCCACTGTTTGCGGCTCATCCAGGCAGTGGGGTGCACAAAAAACACGTCGGCTTCAGGTGCGGCGGCCAGGGGCACACCCGGCGGGCGCAGTTGGCTGTTGGCAGGTGCCTCGGGATGCGCGGCCCAGGCAGAAAGCTGCTGGTAGTCGGGGGCTGACACCGGCGGCGAATCGGCAAAATCGGTGGTGGGTGCCAAAAAGAAACCCAGACTGCAGGCGCTCAGCAGGGCCAGAGCAGCACAGCCCAGAAGGGTCTGTGGGTATTTCATTGTGTCTCCAGTTGTTGCATTTTTTTATTTTATTCAGTAATAATGTAACATGTATTGGCTTGTGAATGAAATCCCTTTTGCGGTAATCTGCCAAAATGTGTTCTTTTGTACAAAAATACCCCATGGCTTTAAAAGATCTGCTGGCGTTGCCAGGGATTGAAGCGATGGTTTTACAATCTCTGGGCTGTCAGGTGGCCTGGCCCACGTTAAAAGGGGTCAAGGCCTATGCCCAGCGTTTTGGGCATTCTGAAAGCGCCATCCGCACCGGGCTCTCGCGGGCCAATAAAGCCGGCCTGCTGCAGGTTCAGGATTCCCGGCAGGTGGCCCTGGGGCAAGACCTGCAGGGCTTTGTGCGTTATTTTTTAAAAGAGCCCTTTGCCCGCGATACCTTCTCGCTGGTTCTGACCCGCCTGTCGGCTTCGCAGGCCACGGCCCGCTACCATCTTCATGATGCGCTGACGCGCCTGGGCTATGTCAAAATGCTGCCCAATGCCTATTTGCGCTATGGCGCTGATCCCCTCGCTCTGGAGGCCGTGCTGCAAGACAAAAGCCTGCAGCAGTATCTGTATGCCTTTGAAACCAGCGGGCCCTTGCCTCGCCAGCTGGAAGCCCAGCTGGAGCAGATCTATGACCTGCAGGCATGGGCCGAGCGCTTAAACCACTTCAGCACGGATCTCAGTCTGTTTCTGGCGCAGGCGCCCCCTGACAGCCCGGAAGGCTACCTCAATTATCTCTTTGCGCGCAGCAGCTTTCACAAAAACATTATGACCTGTGCGCCCTATTTGCCTGAGGCTTATTTTGCTGAGGTGCGTCTGCTCAAAGCGAGCTACCAGCGCCTGGGGCAAATGGCCCATACCCACCACGCGGTCTTTTGCCAGCTGTATCAAAGGGTGTTTGGCTGAATCCTGCGCCAGTTGGCTTGCAGCAAGTGCTGCGTTTAAACGAGCTTTTAAGTTCTTGTTTGACATACTCCCCGCCATGAATGACGGGGTTTTACGGTGTGCTCGATAAAATTTAATCCCTGACCTGATAGTTTTTTACATTGAAACCAGGGCAGTTGACCCGGTAAATAGCCAATATAGGGAGATTGTTTATACATTGCCTTCTGATTTCTCATTTCGAGTCCCAATCTCATGATGTAGGCTCAAACTAAAATGAGGATCAATTTTAGTTTAGGATCAGGTCACAGGGCTTATGTTCCTGCCGCTTTGCCTCCCCAACCGCCCATTGAATGGACTCCAGAGCTTCGCAATCGTTTTGACCAGGCTTTGTTGGCACTGGGCCGACTGGACAGCAATCCAGATAAGCCGCATCGCCGGCTTGATCTGTACGGATTGGCCAATTGACGTTTTCAGGTGAGCTAATCGATCTCATCATCAGCCAGTTCCGCTTCAATTTCGTCTACGCTAGGCAGACTTGTTTTCAGCTCATCAGGCAAATTTTTGGTGATTTGGCGCTCCCATTGAGCGACCCCTATGGGCTTTGTATAGCCAGCAAGGGCATACTCAACGACTGTCTGATTTTTGTCCTTGACGAGCAAAAGTCCGATTGAGGGTTTATCGTCTGCATGACGCAACAAGTCATCCACGACGTTGAGATAAAAGTTAAGCTGGCTGACATGACCTGGCTCAAATTTGCCGGCTTTGAGTTCAATAACCACATAGCAACGGAGTTTCAGATGATAGAAGAGTAGATCGATCTTGAAATCACTGCCACCCACCTCCATGACGACCTGCCTGCCGACGAAGGCAAAGCCCTGTCCAAGCTCCAGTAAAAACTGCTGAATATGGTCGATCAGCTTTTGTTCAAGCTCGTCCTCTCTGCGAGGATCGGCTGTTCCCAAGAAATCAAAGACATAAGGATCCTTGAATACCTGGGCTGTCATATCTGAGTCAGCAGGGGGTAAAGCCGCCGGAAAATTGGTAATCGCTTTTCCCTGACGTTCATGCAGGCGGGTTTCGATTTGAATCGCGAGCATATCCTTGCCCATGCCATGATCAATCGCTTTCTGGGCATACCAGAGGCGTAGCTCGGGATCCTGCAATTTCTCGAGCAGCGTCAGGTTGCTCCGCCAGGGCAATTGTGCAACGGTGCGTTGCACTAATTCGCGAGAAGGCCAGGCGGCGGCAAAGGCACGCATATACTTGAGATTCCTGGGTGAAAAGCCGCTCATGTCGGGAAAAGCGGATTTCAGGTCGTGGGAGAGACGGTCGATGACTTTGGCGCCCCATCCTTGGTTTTGCTGACGCTCGAGAATGGACGAACCTATATCCCAGTACAGCATGACGACAGCAGCGTTT
>JACYMC010000103.1 GCA_015272195.1 Candidatus Sericytochromatia bacterium | reverse complement strand
TTTCTTCCAGATAAGCAATGCGTTCTGATTCTGTCATGTCTTTAGATTAAGCCGAGATTTGCGTTTTGGGAAGGGGGCTGAAGGGATACAAAAAAACAACCCCGACTGTAAAAGCCGGGGTCGCTTTGATTTAAAAACGTTTGACGCTTGCTGTGAATTGAACACAGCAAGCGCAGTCAGCTATTGACCTGCTGACTGCTCCAGATTCAGCTCAGGCAGCTCAATATCAAGCTGAATGGCATTATTCTGGATCTCCTGGCTCTGGTGATGACCACCGCCATGACCATGACCCGCCACCGAAATGTGGGGCGCAATAATCAGGGCCACAATGCTCATCAGTTTGATCAGAATGTTCATCGACGGACCGGAAGTGTCTTTAAAAGGATCGCCCACCGTATCACCGGTAACAGAAGCTTTGTGGGCTTCAGAACCTTTGTACTCCATGCGGCCATTGATTTCAACACCGGCCTCAAAGGACTTTTTGGCGTTGTCCCAGGCACCACCGGCATTGTTCTGAAACATACCCAGCAGCACACCAGACACGGTCACGCCGGCCAGCAGGCCGCCGAGCACTTCAGGGCCAAAGGCAAAGCCAACAATCACCGGGGTGGTCAGGGCAATCGCACCGGGCAGCATCATTTCTTTGATGGATGCCTGGGTCGAGATGGCCACACACTTGTCGTATTCAGGCTTGGCCTTGTGCTCCATAATGCCAGGAATCTCTTTAAACTGGCGACGGACCTCTTTAACCATCTCCATGGCGGCACGGCCCACAGCCGCAATCGCCAGCGAAGAGAAGATAAAGGGAATCATGCCACCCACAAACAGACCGGCAAGCACGTCGGCTTTGTAGATATCGATAGAGGAGATACCGGCCAAACCCACAAAGGCCGCAAACAGGGCCAGGGCGGTCAGGGCCGCAGAGGCAATGGCAAAGCCTTTGCCGGTGGCGGCGGTGGTATTGCCCACGGCATCCAGAATATCGGTGCGGCCGCGCACTTCTTTGGGCAGGCCGCTCATTTCAGCAATACCGCCAGCGTTATCGGCAATCGGACCAAAAGCATCAATTGCCAGCTGCATGGCGGTGGTGGCCATCATACCGGAAGCGGCAATGGCCACGCCGTAGAGACCGGCAAAGTGGTGCGACATATAGATACCAGCCGCCAGAATGATGGTCGGCACCAGGGTGGACTCCATGCCCACAGACAGACCGCCAATAATATTGGTGGCAGCACCGGTATCAGACTGGCGCACAATGGAGAGCACGGGGCGTTTGCCCATAGCGGTGTAAAACTCGGTCACAATGCTCATCAGCGCACCGACGATCGAGCCCACCAGAATAGCCCAGAAAACACCCATGCTGGTAAACTCATGACCACGCAGCACCATGTTTTCGGGCAGCATCCACTTGACCAGGAAGAAACAGGCCACGGTGGTCAAAATGACCGAAGACCAGTTACCAATATTCAGCGCCTGCTGCACATCACCGTTATCATCGCTGATGCGCACCAGAGAGCAGCCAATAATCGAGGAGATGATGCCCATACCGGCAATCACCATCGGCAGCAGAATCGGCGACAGACCGCCAAAGTTATCGCTGACCGCAATTTCGCGGCCCAGCACCATGGTGGCCAGAATGGTGGCCACATAAGAGCCAAACAGGTCAGCCCCCATGCCGGCCACGTCGCCCACGTTGTCGCCCACGTTATCGGCGATGGTGGCAGGGTTGCGCACGTCATCTTCAGGAATGCCGGCTTCAACCTTGCCCACCAGGTCAGCGCCCACGTCAGCGGCTTTGGTATAAATACCGCCACCCACACGAGCAAACAGGGCAATCGATTCAGCACCCAGCGAGAAGCCTGCCAGCACCTCAATCGCTTTTTCCATTTCAAGGCCGTTGACGCTGCCGCCGGTGCTGACGACATAGACGTTATAAAAGACAATAAACAGCGAGCCCAGGCCGAGCACGGCCAGACCGGCCACGCCAAGGCCCATGACCGTGCCGCCGGTAAAAGCGACTTTGAGGGCAGATTTAAGATCTGTGCGGGCGGCCTGGGTGGTGCGCACATTGGCCTTGGTGGCAATGTTCATACCAAAATAACCGGCGGTGGCACTGAACACCGCACCGATCAGAAAAGAAACCGCAATCACAGGTGAAGATGTCTCCACCAGGGTACCGGACCAGGCCAGCAAAGCGGCAGCGATCACGGCAAAGATACCGAGGATTTTCCATTCAGCCTTCAGAAAGGCCATGGCCCCTTCAGCAATATAAGAAGCGAGTTCGGTCATGTTGGCGTCGCCGGTCGGCTGTTTGCTAACCCAGGCGGATTTGATGGCCATTACGACCAGACCCAGAATACCCAGGGCCGGAACGAGATAAAGAATAGTGTTCTGCATTTAACGGCACCCCGCTTCATGGCGTGGGCTGTTGAAAGCAAGGCATGCCAGTGAGCAGACCCGGGTGAGAAGGACAACTGCAAAATCATTCATGGCGTTGTTTCTTCAGATCCTTTCATAGCTTAAACAGTTCAATGTTGATGTTGATGTTTGAGGTTATATAGTGTTTAAATTGAGGTTGCGAAAAGGGAATTCAAAAGAACACTATATCACGAATCCCTGCAAGAAAAGCATGAAGATCCAGAGATCTGTCTGAAATAAACAAACAATTTTGCTTCACACAGCACTTGCAGGCAAAGCCCTCGACTGGAAACCAGGGTGACATGTTACAATAGAGCGCATAAAACCCGCTGAAATGCTTGCTTTTGGCGCTTAATCAAGGAGAAAACTTACCATGCGTATTGCCGTTGGAATGAGTGGCGGCGTGGACAGCTCTGTGGCTGCTGCCCTGCTCAAAGCGCAGGGCCATGAGGTCATTGGCGTCACCATGCTGATCTGGGAAGGCAGCAAATGCTGCTCTGGCGACGCCCTCGAACACGCTGCCTGGGTGGCCGAACACCTGGGCATTGAACACAAAGTCTACAATCTGATCAATGAGTTCACCGATGAAGTGGTCAATCCGTTTGTCGACTCCTATTTTAGCGGGCGCACCCCCAACCCCTGCCCGACCTGCAATGTCAAAATGAAGTTCCACCACCTCTGGAACGCCGTACAGAACGAGATGGAAGTTGATAAAATGGCCACAGGCCACTATGTTCGGCTGAACTATAACGAAACGGCCCAGCGTTACCAGCTCTACCGCGGCCTGGACGACAATAAAGACCAGACCTATATGTTCTACCGCCTCAGCCAGGCCCAGCTGGCCCAGCTGCATTTTCCGATGGGTAGCTACAGCAAACCCGAAGTGCGTCGCATGGCTGCCGAAATGGGCCTCGATCCGGTGATCAATAAACCCGACAGCCAGGATCTTTGCTTTGTGGGCGACAGCCTCAACGATTTCTGGCGGAATCACTACCAGAAAAGCATTCAAAAAGGTGAGATTGTCGATGTGGATGGCAATGTGCTCGGCGAGCACGAGGGCATTGTGCATTATACGGTCGGCCAGCGCAAAGGTCTGGGGATTACCAGCCCGGAGCCTTTGTTTGTCCTGCGCATTGATGCTGATAAAAACCAGCTGATTGTGGGCACGCGCGACCAGACCTATGCCACCGGTCTGGTGGCCAGCGGTCTGAACTGGTCGGGTATTGAAGCCCCACGTGAGCCGATTGAAGCCTGGGTGCGCATCCGCTACCGGGCCGAGCTGGCCAAAGCCCGCATTGAGCCTTTTGGCAGCGACAGTGCGCGCATCTGGTTTGAAGCCCCCCAGGGCTCGGTATCTCCAGGCCAGATCACCGTTTTTTACGATGAAAACGACATGCTGCTCGGCGGTGGGGTGATTGAACACGCCATGGAACCCGCTTTTGCACAGGCGGGCTGATTAAGCGTGTTAAAATAAAAAGAAACGCAAAAGGCCGGGCCCATGAATTTCGACGAAGCGACGCGGGAAGCCATCCACCTTGCTGAGCGACTGTATGATCGGGTGATCCGGCGCTGGGGCAACGTGCATTATGCCCGCTCCAGCGTCTATGACTGGGTCTGGTCTGAAGAGTTTCTGCAGCTGTACTGCAGCCTGAATGAAATGGAGCAGGGGCAGCTGCGGATCAGCGTACTGCAGCGTTTTCGCGTCAAACCCTGGCCCTGGTATTCTCCCCAATCCCAGGAGCCGCCTTTTGAACGCTGAGCACGCCCCGCCGAAGCATTCGCAAGCCCGCAAACCGAAAGGAAGCCACCGTGTCTTATGATGTTGTGATTGGACTGGAAGTCCATGCCGAACTGCTGACACAATCCAAAATCTTTTGCCCTGCTGACGCCCATTTTGGCGGCAGCCCCAATAGCCATGTCAGCCCGGTGTCACTGGGTCTGCCGGGATCTCTGCCTGTGCTCAACGCCCGCGTGCTCGAAATGGGCGTGATGGCAGGCCTGGCGACCCACTGCCAGATTGCAGCTCGCACCAAGTTTGACCGCAAACATTATTTTTACCCTGATCTGCCCAAAGGCTATCAGATTACCCAGTTTGACTACCCGATTGCCGAAAACGGCTGGCTCGATATTGAGATACAAGGCGAAACCCGCCGCATCCGGCTTAAGCGCATTCATATGGAAGAAGATGCCGGCAAACTGGTGCATGCCGGCGCTGACCGCATGGCAGGCTCGGTCTACAGTCTGGTGGATTACAACCGGGCCGGCGTGCCCTTGCTTGAAATTGTCTCCGAGCCCGACATCCGCTCCAGCGAAGAAGCTCGCATTTACCTTGAAGAGCTACGCAGCATTCTGATGGCCATTGGGGTCTGCGACGGCAAAATGCAGGAAGGCAGCCTGCGCTGCGACGCCAACATTTCGCTTAAACCCAGCGGCAGTGAGACCCTGGGCACGCGCGTGGAAATCAAAAACATCAACTCCTTTCGCTTTCTGCAAAAAGCGCTGGACTACGAAATCCAGCGCCAGCGGGTCGCCCTCGAAAGCGGCGAACAGCTGGTGCAGGAAACCCGCCTCTGGGATGAGAACAGCAACCGCACCCTCTCGATGCGCTCCAAGGAAGAGGCACACGACTACCGCTATATGCCCGACCCCGACCTGATCTGGTACGAGGTCAAAGCCGATACCCTGGCACGGATTCAGGCTGAATTGCCCGAACTGCCGGCCCAGAAGCGCCAGCGCTACGTGGCAGAGTTGATGCTGGGCGCAGAAGAAGCCCAGATTCTGGTGGCCGAAAGCAGCCTGGCCGCGTTTTTTGAAGCGACTGTGGCCAGCGGTTCCGCGCCCCGCGAAGCCGCCAAATGGCTGCTGGGCGACATTCAAGCCTGGCTCAACAGCCAGTGTAAAACCCTGTCAGAAACCCGGCTCACCCCTGAACGCCTGACCGATCTGCTGAGCCAGGTGGCCGCAGGAACCCTCAGCGGCAAAATGGCCAAACAGCTGCTGCCTCACCTCTTTGAAAGCGATACAGGTGTCAGCGACTTGATTGAACAACTGGGCCTGAAGCAAATCTCCGACAGCGGTGAACTCGAAAGCCTGATCGCCCGGATTTTAAGCGAAAACCCCAACCAGGTGCAACAGTACCTCAGCGGCAAAGACAAAATCATGGGCTATTTTGTGGGCCAGATCATGAAACAGACCAAAGGCCAGGCCGATCCAGGTCTGAGCAATCAGATTCTGCTGGCCCAGCTGGAGCAGCTGCGTCAGGGATGAAGGCCGTGACGCACAGGCACCGGTTCATCACCCTGTGCCTGTTGCTCCTGATCCAGCTACTGGTTGTGCGTTCGGCCTACGCAGAAGAAGCCTTTGACCGGGATTATGCCGAAGGACTGGCCCTGCTGCAACAACAGGCTTTTGAAACAGCCCTGATACCGCTGCGCCGCAGCACCCGGACACAGCCACGCAGCGAGAATTTTTTTGCGCTGGGTGTGGCGCTGTTTCGCCTGCAGCGCCTGCCCGAAGCCTGGCAAGCCTACCAGCAGGCGCTCAGATATCTGCCCGATCCGGCCTTAAAAGCCCGTATTCGCAGCGGCCTGGGTGATCTGCACTTTGCCACTGAAGATTACGTCAACGCCATCAACCATTATCATGAGGCCCTCGATTATGAACCCCGCTGGAACGGGGCACGCCTGCGTCTGGCCACCGCCTATCTGCGTCTGGAGCGCTATAGCGCAGCCCTTACCATCACCGAACAGGCCCTGGCGTATGCCGGACCCGCCCCCCAGCCCGAACTGCACGCCCTGCGCAGCCTGATTTACCTTTCGCAGCAGCAATGGCAGGCTGCCACCACCGAACTCAGCGCCCTGGCCGAATACCCCGGTTATTTTGTGGAGGCCCAGCAGCACCTGAACTGGATGTACCGCTTTCGCAAAGACTATCCGGAAGCCAACACCCTGGCCGATCAACTGCTGCAAAGCCACGGCCAGCCCGAAATCTGGCAAATGGCCGCGCTGACCAAACTGGAGTATCTGAACGCCTGCGATCTGCAGCTGCTGCCCTGCAGCCCAGGCCATTACCAGCAGCTCAGCCAGGAAGCCGGAGAGGTTCTCTCACGCTGGATACTGAGCACACCGGATCAGCCGCAGGCTTATTATTACCTGGGCTTATGGGCCCAGCATCGCCTGGACTGGCCCGCTGCTCTGCAGGCCTACCAGCGGGCGGCACAGCTATTTCCGGAGCGCCAGTACTATCAGCTGAAACAGGCCGAAATGCACTGGACTCTGGGGGAGCGTCAACCGGCAGAAAAAACACTCTCTGTTCTGCGATTTCAAAAGGGTGACTGGCGTGAAGGCTTTAAAGCCTACGCCATGGAAAGCCTGCCATCTGCCTGGCAGCAGGCAGCCCTGCAAAACGATCCTGCAAGCCCCCAGGGCCTGTTCTGGCAGGGCTATCTGCACTGGCAGCAAGCGCCGGGCGACAAAAACAAGGCCTGGCACACGCTGCTCAGCCAGCACAGCAGCAGCCCGGAGGCCCGGCTGGCCGAAGCTTTGCAGTTGCTGCGCAGCGGTAACCGCACCTGGACCTATGCTTTGCTGCGGCAGACAGCCCGCGAACGTCCCGAAAACTGGCTGTCAGCTTATTATCTTGGCATTCTGCAAGCTGAACACGACTGCCCGGCAGCCCTGCCCTGGTTACAGCGCGCTTACCGCCAGAACCCGACAGCCCTGGCCGTGCACCATGGCCTGCTGCGCTGCCTGCCGCCTGAACAACAGGCGGCACAACTGATACGCAGCCTGCAGACCTTTCCGTCCGAAGATGCTTTTCAGCAACTTTATCTGGAGCTTCAGCGCTGACGGTCCATAAACACAAACTGACGGTCTTCAAGAGATTGCAGGGCTTCAAGCACTTCCAGCCGGTGATAAGGCAGCATGGCATGGAGCTTGCCCACGGGCAGACGGCCATCAATACACTCCAGCAGCGTCATGACCACTTCATTGAGCTTGTCCCCACTGCCAGGCATCAGAATCAGTTCCGGGATATCGTCCTTTTGATACATTTCCCAGAGAATCTGATAACTGCGGTAGTACTCATAAGCTTCGCGCATCAGATCATAAGCATTCTGGCGAATGGCTTTACGCTCGGGCGGCAGCTTGGCACCGGGAATAAACATAAAATTGCCCGACTGCCAGCAGACCATATCTTTAAACGCCACCACCGGATCCAGGGATTTGTTTTTGATATCAGCATACAGAATATTGCCATTCTGAAACCAGATGCCGCCCTCCTGATAGGCGTTCCAGATCAGACACTGGCCGCTGGCGCGGCTCTCCACCATTTCTGAGCAGGTGGTGTATAGGCCAAAGTCCAAAAAAAGGTGAATCTGAGGCAGCAAAGGGCGGGCGGCCGCGTCCGGGGGTGCGCCCGCATAAAAGACCCGCTGCAGCAACACCCGCAGCAATTGCCGAAACTGGCGACAGGTCGCAAAACGGTGCTGGGGCTGTTTATGCATGCAGATCTGAATCAGGGCGTTGAGGTCATGCCCGATCAAGGGGTTCAACTGAACCGGCGGCGGGGGCTCCTGATTGAGCACCATCAGAATGGCTGCGCCATGGGAGTCCGCGTTATAAGGCATATTGCCTGTAAACAGCTCATAGAGGGTCACACCCAGAGAGTAAATATCGCTCTGGGCCTGGGTCAGACGGCTGTTTTGCAGCTGTTCTGGTGACATATAACCCACCGTGCCCACCAGGGCATTGCGTGACACTTCAGTTTCCATGCCTTCAATCCGGGCAATACCAAAATCAAGCAGCTTGACCGTTTGCCCCTGATCCACCACCATCACATTTTCGGGCTTCAGATCGAGGTGAATCACGCCTCTGGCGTGAATATACTCCAGGGCTTCAGCCAGCTGGTCAGCCAGTTTCAGCAGCGCACCAGGCGTGTGGCGCAGTCGGGGGCCCAGCTGATCCAGGCCCTCGCCTTCGAGCAACTCCAGCACCATGGCATAACAATCCCCTTCGACAATCAGCTCATGAAACTTCATGATATGGGGATGATCCAGCAGCCCCATAATGGTGGCTTCGTTTTCAAAGCGCTGAATGCGGCCTTCACG
This sequence comes from Candidatus Sericytochromatia bacterium, assembly GCA_015272195.1. Lineage (GTDB taxonomy): Bacteria > Cyanobacteriota > Sericytochromatia > UBA7694 > UBA7694 > JACYMC01. Next base: position 23,333 of record JACYMC010000103.1, on the reverse strand, counting down.
TTCGGAGTCAGAAAGGGTGGGTGGCAGCTGCAGCACTTTGATCGCCAGCATTTGATTGCTCTGCAAATTCAGGGCCTGATACACAGTTGCCACGCCACCACGGCCTTTTTCTTCCAGAAGAACATAGCGCCCGGCGAGGGTGCTGCCTTTGCCAATGGCTGGGGATGAAAGCCTATCGCTCATGAACTGAAATCTTACCTCTTGATTCTGAAGTTTGATATCGCACAAGAAAGTAAGCCCACCGATTATAAGCCCATCTTAACATGTCTGACGAGCAAAACGAGCATTTACATTCCCGTTCAGCTATCAGTTTGTACTGGATTTACTGACACCTGCGCCCCGACGCAAACGGCGCAAAACAGCGGTCAGGGGCCAGGCCAATATCTGAAAGGGCAGCCAGACAAAGGGCACAAATTTGAGACCCGATAACTGCATCAACAGCAAGACCCCCACAGAACCAAAAGCAATATTTTGCACCCAGGCCGCCAGAAAGGGATCCACCGTGCCCGCTTTGCCCAGGTTGGTGAAAATCGAGTAGGTCATATACCAGATAAAAACCAGCGCAATGCTGATGGCCACCCCAAAATAATTACCCATGCGCGAAAACAGAATACCAATCGGTGCTGCCAGCAGAATCGTAAAAAAGGTGGCCAGGGGCAAAGCAAATTTGGTGTGATAATCCATTTCGTCAGCGCGGGTGTCCTGGCCCTGCTGTTTTTTCTGTTCAATCAGCTGGCGGGCCTCACCACTGGCCAGAGAACGCACATCCAGCTGATTATTGAAGACCATATCGGCTTTGATTTCCATTTCGATCTCCAGGCGCTCAAAGCGGATTTCATGATCAATAAAACCACTGGATTCGAGCTTGCGCAAAATGCCATTGCGCAACACCCAGCGGGTGTCTTCGCGGCGGGCCTCTTCTGCTGCAATCACCTGCGGGTAATCGCCCTGGGTCTGGTCAATGACATAGACCTCTTTGAGCAGGCCCTTGTCGCGCTCAATTTCATTGACATAAAAATTGCGCTGATCGGTTCTGAGAAAGTACTTTTCTTTGAGGGCCTGCAAAGGCTCCCGGCTCATCATGCGCTTGAGCACCTCCACCGTTTGCTGGTTAGCCCAGGGCACAACGTTTTCCTGCAGCCAGAAGCCCAGTCCGCTGATCAATAGTGAGATCACAATCACCGGGGCCAGAATACGGCTCAGACTGACACCACAAGCCCGCATGGCGATGATTTCATTGTCACGGCCCAGGCGGCCGAGGGCCAGCAGGGTGGCAAACATATAGGCCACGGGCAGGGTCACCACAATGATCGCCGGCAGACTGTAAAGAAGCATCTGGGCCACGGTCCAGCCGTCAATGCCACTTTTGACAATCAGCTCCATAAAAATATAGAGCGTATTGGAGACCATGATAATCATAAAGGCCACCACACCGGCCACAAAAGGCTTCAGCAGCTCATTCAGAACATAGCGATCGGCAAGATTAAACATATGTGTTCAGCTTACCCCGAATCGCCACAGACGGCGAGATGTTCTTTGCGGGCTACCAGGCACCGACATCATGCTAAAATAAGCCGTATGCCTACTCTTCGAGCCAGCTTAATCTATAACCCCAACGCCGGTCAGATCTGGAGTGCGTTTCAACCTGAAGTGGTGTGTCAGTATCTTAGCCAGCACGGCTGGGAGGTCAGCCCCTGCCCCACCGCGTATGCCGGGCACGGCAGCGAACTGGCCCGGCAGGCGGCGCGGGAAGGACAGGATGTGGTGATTGCAGCCGGCGGCGACGGCACCATCAACGAAGTGATCCAGGCCCTGGCCCAGACCGAGGTCAAACTGGCCATTCTGCCAGCGGGTACCACCAACGTGCTGGCCCGCGAACTGAAGATCCCCCTGAATTTTAAGGGCGCCCTGGAATGTCTGCCCACGGCTGAACCCTTTCGGGTGGATCTGGGCAAGGTCAATCACCGCTATTTTATGCTGATGGCAGGTATTGGCTATGATGCGGAGGTGGTCAGAGACATCAACCCCCAGCTCAAAGCCGTGGCCGGCAAATCCGCCGTGGTGACTTCAGGCGTCATCAACCTGTTTAACCACCAGCCCTTTAAGGTCAAACTGCGCTGCCGCGACGCCCAGGGCAAAAAGCGCACCCTGCGCCGCCGGGTGATGCAGATTTTTGTGTTTAATGCCGCCACCTACGCCACTGACTTTAAAATTGCCGCCGAGGCTAAAATGGATGACGGGGTCCTGGAGCTGCTGATCTTTAAAAGCAAGCGTTTTCAGGATACCTTTCAATCGCTGCTGGCCCTGCTGCTGCGCCGCCATAAGGAGTGGACCGATCTGGAGCAGATGGAGATCCAGAGTGTGCATATTTCAGCCCGAAAACCCGCTCCCCTGCAAATTGACGGCGACACCATCGGCACCACCCCCGTCAAAATAGAGGTCGTCCCAAAGGCCCTGACCCTGCTGCGTCCACCCCAGCCTTAAGTCTCGCTGTTGTTTTTTAAAAATAGTTTAAAATCAGGCTTTCCGCTTGATTTTAAAACCACCCATCCGTTTTAATCAAAAAAGAAGACAATGACCAGCGTTGTGCAAAGGCTAAATACAGACAGGATAAGGGTTTCATGCGCGTGATTGTTTTAAGCCGGGATTACATCCCGCTGATGTATTGTGATATCAAGCGCGCCATGACTTTGGTCTATCTCAAAAAAGCCGAGATCATCAAAGAAAGCGGTCAGTTCCTGCGCTCGGTGTCTGAGCGCTTCCCTGTACCCCAGGTGATCCGCCTGCTGGGCAAACTGATCCGCCACATCACACCACGGGTGACTTATTCACGCAAAAACGTGCAGATCCGCGACCAGTTTCGCTGTCAGTACTGCGGCTCCGGCGAGAACCTGACCCTGGATCACGTGCTGCCCGTCTCGCGCGGCGGGCCTTCAACCTGGGAAAACGTCGTCACAGCCTGTTACCCCTGCAATTCGCGCAAGGGCAGCTGCACGCCCGAAGAAGCCGGCATGACCCTGGCCAAACCGCCCGTGCGGCCTGCACTGCTGGTCCAGATTGACTGGAATCAGCTCTTTGGCGACGAGCTCAGCGCCCCTTAGCTCAGGCCGCGCGCATCTGTAGTACAATTAAAAAGAACATCCTGACTCTCACCTGACGATTCAGACTACCCTGGAGCAAGGTTTTACCCTCTGCCATGACTGAGCAGCCGGTTTTTATTGAGCATCTGACAGCCTGCATTAAACGTTCTTTACAGCATCTACGCCAGCAGCAGCCGTTTTTTCAGCTGGAGCAGCGCGTGGTACAAATGCCAGCCCCCCTTCCGCTGGCTCAGCTGATGCAGCAGCCGGCGCGGTGCCTGCTGCCCGAAATCTGCCTGGCCAATCAGAACCAGCTGCATGCCCATGCTTTTGAAGCGCAGCTGGCCGCTTGCCAGACATCCCCCTGTCTGGCCCTCTGGATCGAAAGCTGTTTTCACGGCGGCAGTCCGGCTCTGCTGAGGCAGGCCCGGCAGCACCAACGCGAAACCTACCTGATTGCCCAGGACTGGATTGTGGACGAGTACCAGATTTTGCAGGCCCGGCTGGCAGATGCCGATGCAGTGGTCTTTTCACCCGCACTGCTCGGCAGTCGCCGCACCCAGGCTTACTGCCAGAAAGCCCGCTTCTGGCAGCTGGAGCCCGTTTTGCTGATCCATCATCCCCGCGATCTGAGCCTGGCCCGTGAGCTGCAACTGCAGTGTGTCTGCCTGAGTGCCGCGCCTGGTCAGACGGCCTTGTGGCAGGCCCAGCGTCTGGAACAATATACCGCCCTGCTGCAAGGCTTCAGTCTGGCCTTTTTTCGCAGCGACCAGGCAGCCGATCTGCAGCTGGCACAGCAGCATAAACTCCGCCCCTGGCTGGCCGGCGATCTGCTCTGGCGTGCAGCCGACGCCCCTGAGCAGATCGCCGCTTTACAACAGAGCCTGGCATCATCTCCTTAAGACAGCAGATGTGCCGGCAGCGGGTGCTTGCGGTGATAGCGCAGGGGCTGGCGGCCAAACAAAAAGGTCAGGTTGATACGCTGCTGATCGTAAGCCGCACCAAAATGCACGGGCTGGCTGGCATGCAGCAGCCGCGAATCAAAAATCACGGCCCGGTTCTGGCGATAGGCAATGGTCAGCGCCTGCTGCTCCTGGGCCAGGCTCAGCATCTGCTGCTGACTCAGCTGGTAACGGCCCAGATCCCAGTGCGCAGGCGGTGCCTGGGGGTAAAGCAGCAGCCCGCCGGATTGTGGCTCCACATTGGCCGCCGTGGGCGTCAGCCAGAGATTGACGTTGACCGTGGCCGCGTCATAGTGCAGGGCCACGCCCGAGGTGCGCGACAGGCATTTAAAAGCCCAGGCATAGATCAGCTGCTGCCCGTCAAAGATCTCCGGCAGGGCGGCCTGCAGATCCGCCGCCACCTGATACAGCAGGGGCGAGCCCAGGCCGTCATCCAGGTACGCACCGACATAACCTGAGGTATAGCCGTGGTGCCAGAAGGTATTGCGCAGGCAGCTCTGCCAGAGGGCGGCCAGTACCTCTGGCTGTAACAGATCATCACAGGTCACATAGCCCTGGGTGGCGTAAGCCCTTGTTAGCCTTGTTGCCTCAAGTGTGCCCAGGCTTGATTTTGCCTGGTCCGGCGGCCGCTGCAAATAATGGGCCCGCTGCGCCGAGAGCGGGCTTTCAGCATCTGACAGCAGCCCCTGCGCCTGCAGCCAGGCCCATTGCTGCGCAAAATGCGCGCTGGCCACAGCGTCAGCTGGCGGCTCGGCAGGAGGTTCAGCAAGAGGTTCAGGCGACAAAAACAGACCCGGCGGCAGGGCGGCAGATCCTGGCCCCCACAGGGGCGTGCCCCGACGCAGCAAATAAGCCTGCATAAAATGGGCATCAGCCCGCTGGGCCTGCGGTTCCAGGGTCAGCGTGGCCGTGCCCAGGCCCAGATGTGCGTCAATCCAGTCAGGCTGCAGCCAGCGGGCCAGTTTAAAACCTTGCCGGGCCAGACGCCAGCAGCGCAGATCGCCCAGCACGTTGGCCCAGCCGGTCCAGTGGCGGGCCGAGAACGGCCAGCACAGCAGGCACACGCTGTAAGCTGCAGCGGCCAGCCACAGCTGATCGCTGTCGGCCGCCTGGCGGGCGAGGCGCTGGCTCAACAAACACAGCCCCCCAACCAGCGCGGCCAGGCCCAGCCAGAACATCAGCGCTCCAGGGCGGCTGCAAAGCGCCGCACAATCTCTCCTGCCGGTAAAATCGCATCAATGCCGGCCACGCTTTTGCCCGCCTGCCAGACATCCCGGTACGACAGGCCCTTGTTGGAGGCCTGCTTGAGCTGCCAGACTGAGCGCATGGCGTAGAGCGTGCGCATCAGGTATTTGGTGCGGCGGTTTTTGAGCAGAAAGCGTTCAGGCGCACTGGTCATCAGGTGGCGGGTGTCGAGAGAAGGGGTTTTGATCACGGCACAGGGCGTGCCCGAGAGGCGATCGGTCATCACAATGTCTTCAGCCTGGGCTGCCAGAATGGCCTGCTTATAATCGAGATGGGCGCCACATTCTTCGCTGGCAATAAAGCGCGTGCCGACCTGCACACCGTCGTAACCCAGATCCAGCAGGGCTTTGAAGCTTTCAGGATCCCCCGCACCGCCGGCGGCGATCAGGGGCTTGCCCAGATCCTTGAGATCGGCCAGCAGCCGCCGTGCGCTGCGCTGACCGGCATGGCCCCCGGCCTGGTCGTTGACACAGATCAGGCCGTCCACATCGGCTTCAAGCGCCTTTAAGGCCCAGCGGCGTTCGGTCACGTCGTGGTAGACCTTGCCCCCGTGGGGCCGGACCGTATCGACCACCCAGCGCGGGTTGCCCAGCGAGGTAATAAAAAAGCGCACCCCTTCTTCGAGAGCAATCGCCACCCACTGGCGCATGCGCTCTTCGTAGACCCGCGAGGATTTTTCGATCAGCACGTTCATGCCAATGGGTTTATCGGTCTGCTGCCGGATCCAGCGCAGGCCCTCACGAAAATCGTCACCGTAGACAAAGACCATTGACAAAGGCTGCACCACCCCGATCGCCCCGGCGGCTGAGACCGCCGCCACCAGCTCTTTGTTGGAGCAGGGGTACATCGGCCCGCAGATCAGCGGGACGTCTAAACCCAGATCACGGGTTAAGGCCGTCTCACGCATGGCTCTGGCTGTGCAGCTGCTTGAGCACAGAGCGAATGGCAATCACCTGCTCGCCAAAGCGCTGCTGGTGTTTTTCCTGCAGGGCGGCGGCGGCTTCGCGCCGGTAGGTGTCGAGGGCACTGGGTGAAACCACGTCATAGAGCACGTTATAGCTGACGCGGTCGGGGTCCACCACGGGCTCCAGAATCTTGTGAAAGCGGTAGTGGCTGAAAAAGCCCGTCTGCATCACTTCGGGAATGTGTTCCTGCTGCATCCAGGCCAGCCAGCTGTCTTCAATCTCGCGCTCCAGAGACAGGGTCACGCTGTAAACAATCATAAGCATCTTCCTTTTTTTAATCGGCACTGTCTCTTTATTATGCCAGATCTGCGCGTCTTCATCTCTGACAGGACGCCTGGCAGCACGGCACGGGCCACACGGGCTATAATGCGAGCATATGTCTGACACCGCCACCCCCTATCAGGTCTATATGCTGCGCTGCGCCGACGGCAGCCTCTATACGGGCCTGACCACCGATCTCAGCCGCCGCCTGGCCGAGCACCAGAGCGGCCTGCCCAAAGGCGCCCGCTATACCGCCACCCGCCGGCCCGTCAGCCTGGCCTGGCAGAGCGAGCCCCTGCCCGACCGGGCCAGCGCCGCCCGGCTGGAATGGCGACTCAAACGACTCTCACGCCGCCAGAAAGAGCGCTGGCTGCAAACACAACAGCCCTGAGTTTGATTCTCAGGGCTGTTAAAGTTGGCTCGCTCAAAAGAACGCTTAATCCTTCAGACGGAAAACACCCGTGGGCATGCGGCCATTGTAGCGGTTGACGGGGACTTCAACCACCTGGCGCTTGCTGCTGGAGTTGTGCACCATCAGGGCCGTGCCGTCTTCGCGGATGCGCGAAACCACGCCGATATGACCGTAACCCTGTTTGCGGGGGCGGTTAAACACCACCACATCGCCTGGCTTAAGCTCTGCACTGGCTGAGATCGAGCGAGCCTTGTTGCGGGGATCCCCGTGCACCTGTTCAAAATTACCCTTGCTCAGCATCTGGTTCACCAGGCTGTTGACCTCCGCGCTGTCGACCTTGTCGAGTTCGGGGACATTGTCAAAGATGCGCGACACGGTGTATGCACAAGCCAGCGTGCCGCCGCCGAGCCAGCCCGCGCGGTAATGGTTACCGATGTCTTCACGGGCCAGATCGGCCAGTTCCTGGGCTTTGGTTTCGCCAAAGAGCAGGTCTTTAACGGAATTGACCACGCTTTCGTATTTGGTTTCGACTTTGTGCATGGCCGAATCCCACTCGGCTTTGAGCACACCGCTGAGACTGCCCTCACCCTGGGCCTGAGCGGCGGCAATGGTTTCGCCGTTTTCGATCAGGTAGCGCACAATGTATTCCACGTTTTTGGCCTGGGTTTGCGCATCAGGAAACTCAGCGTTGATTTCAAGGGCCTGATTGTATTTGCCTTTATCCATCAGATCGTTGATCAGCGCGCCATGCAGGCCTTTCTGCAGATCCGGCAGATCCGGGAAAGCGTGCAGCAATTGCTGTGCCTGTTTGACCTCGCCAGCCTCGACCAGCTCGGTAAAAAAGTCACCCACAGCGTCCGCCCGATCACCAACGCTGTTTTGATGATTAATTTTAATCAGGGTGACCCGCTGTTCAAAATCGAGTACTTCGCGGTCACTTTCGTTAGCCAGAAAGGTAAAGTCAGCGCGGGCTTCTTTTAAAATACTCTGCTCCAGGGTGCTCTGAGGCACGTTGACTTCAAAAGGCGCGGAGCCGGGCGCCGGCTGGGGCCCCACAAAAGGTGGCGTGGCTGGCGGAGCCTGAGTATTGACCGGTCCCACCGCTGGGCGGTTTTGGCTTGCTGGGTTAGGCTGTACAGGGACTACAGTGGGCTGGGGCTGACGGGGCAGAGAAACGTTACCCATGGCAAAAAACATCCTTTTAAACTGCTTGTATTGCTATGATTATATGGGCTGCATAAGCCCAGCTCTTGTTATTTTTAAGCTATTTTTAAAAAAGGCCTGCTGAACGCCCCCATGGCTGCGCACGCAGCCACTGCCGCCGAGACAAAGGACAGCCAGAGATGACTACCCCAGATACCCCGTGCCACCTGATCACCCCTGCTGAAGCGGGCCAGTCGCTGCTGCGCTGGCTGAGCGGGCACCTGCAAATGCCACACCCCCGCCTGCGCGACTGGATCCGGCAAGGTGCCGTAACGGTGGATGGCCAGCCGGGCAAAGCGGGGCGGCATCTGCAGCCTGGCCAGCGGGTCTGCTGGCAGGCCCCGCCGCTGCAGCCCCATGCCGCCCAACCCCAAAACCTGCCCCTGCCGATTGTATATGCAGATCGCGATCTGATCGTGGTCAACAAACCCGCCGGCATGGCCAGCCATCCGGGGCCGGGCTGGTGGCAGGGCTCTTGCGTCAATGCCCTGCTGGGGGCCTTCAGCGACTGGCCGGGTATCAAGGGCGTCGCCGGGCCGGGCATTGTGCACCGCCTGGATCGCGACACCAGCGGGCTGCTGCTCTTTGCCCGCAGCGACACCGGGCAGCAGGGTTTGCTGCAGGCACTGCAGGCCCGGCAGATCCAGCGCCGCTACCTGGCCTGGGTGGTGGGCCAGCCACCGGCTATGGCAGACAGCCTCAGCTGGCCCCTGCGGCGCAGCCCTGAGCGGCCACAGCAGATGGAAATCTGCCCGCCTGGCGCCCAGGGCCTGAGTGCCCGCACCCATTACCGGGTCTTGCTGCAGCAGACCGACAAAACCCTGCTGCAGCTGCAGCTTGAGAGCGGGCGCACCCACCAGATCCGCGTGCATCTGGCAGCCCTGGGCTGCCCGGTCTGGGGTGACCCGCTTTACGGGCTGGCCTCACAGGCCTCTGAAGGCCTCAAGCTGCACGCTTACAGTCTGGTCTTTGCTCACCCGTGCCATGCTGAAAAACTGCATTTTGAAGTCCAGCCAAACTGGTCTGGTGAGTTTGCCGTCAGTCAGGCCTTGGAAAAAACCGGATGATGGTGCTGATGAAGTCAGAGCTGCTTCAAAGTTTTTAACCACAAGCTTTTGCATGGATTGCAAGGGCACAATAGCGCCCGGCTCAATTGACCTCAATCAGAATTTCATTGCGTCTGAAATTGGGCAGCACAAACGGCGCATTATAGCCTGCGTATATGGGGTCACCGATGGGCGTCAGCTGTTGATCGGCCAACCAATTCAGCAGCTTTGCCGTATGCACCTCACGGCTCTGGGCATCGGCGTAACCACTGAAGCGAATCACGGCAAACTGTTGTGCGGGGCGGCTGACAATTTTAACGTTGGGGTTGAGCGGTTGCGGCGTATTTTCGAGGGTAAACGCAGCGGGCATCACAAAAGACATGGTCCAGGTTTTTTGGCTGTCTGCTGTATTTTCTTCCATCAGGACCGGCGCAGTCATGGGAATTTTTTGAGCAGCACGGGACTGATCCTGCGCAATAAAGACGGGTGCGGTCATCGGGATTTTCTGGCTGTTTTCTGACTCTCTCAGTACGGGTGTCGTCATGGCCACCCTGGTGTTGGTGGTGTTTTGGCCGTCAATATAACGGAATAAATCTCTGAAGCTGCTGTTTGAAGACCTGTCCCAGCTGCCTGTACGGGTCACTTGCGCCAGAATCATGGGGGCGTAACGGCGCACTTCGTATTCGCCTGATTGTTGAATCAGGGTATAAGGTGGTTCTTTGACATCGCCATTGTCTCCAAAAGCAAAGCAGCTGCAAAGCAAGCCGAAGCTGCTCACCAAAGCCAAAGTCAGAAGGGTTTTAAATAATTTCATCGCGGCACCTTTTTGCGTCTGTCTGATTGCACTTTAGCAGGCGAAACAGGTTCACAACCACGCTATGGGTCAATCACTTCAGGCGCTGGGCCTGCACCTCGGCCAGGGCCTCATCCACCGGCAGCACCGTCAGATTCTGGGCCGCGATATACTCCAACAGCTCGCGGTACTGGCTTAAACCGGTGGTGTAAAAATATTCACCCGGCGTGTCGTTGAGATCGTGAAACAGAAACACCAGCCAGGTGCGGGTGCGCTGCGCGTCATCCACCCAGCGCTTGAGTTCAGCGGTGGTGGTGGCCGCCGTGACCGGGAAGATTTTAAGGCGATAAGGGTCGGTCAGGCGATCGTTGAGGCCGGTCAGGCTGGTGCGGGCGTAAGCATGAAAGCGCTGGGTCTCGGTTTCGACCTGCTGATCAAAATCGCCAAAGGGGTAGGCCATACCGCGCGGATCAGCGCCCAGCCATTCCAGGTACTGGTGGTGGTCGCGCAGGTCCTGGGTCAGCTCACTGTAATCGAGCGTGCTCAGCATGGCGTGGGTCTGGGAGTGGGAGCCGATTTCGTGGCCCTGCTGCAGTAGGGCGCGCACCTGATCCGGGTTGGCGTGCGCGGCCTCACCGGAGCGCACATAATTGCCCGCGATATAAAAAGAGCCTTTCCAGCCCCGGGCTTCGAGCAGATCGGCCCCGGCAGTGGCGGCAGAGGTCCAGATATCGTCAAAACTGATGCTGACCAACGGGCGGGTCAGCGGGTGGGCGGCTGCCGGCAGCAGGCTGTGGTGGTCGCTGTGCTGCCAGCCATTGCGATCTAAAACATGCATGACGCTGATGGCGCAGTCGGCCTGCTCCGGTGAAACGTAAAAACGCAGGCGCAGCGGCTGCCAGTCGGCGCTGGAATGGGTCTGGCCACCGGTATAAAAGCTGCGGCTGCCGTCCGGGCGCGTACAGGACCAGATCAGGCGACTGCGGCCATCAGAACGGTAGGCGGCACTGTATTCATACCAGCCGGGAGCGAGGGTCACAGGGTCGTGCACCCATTTGGCGTCCCCTTCGGCAAAGTTCTGGACCTCAGCAGCCAGATAGTGACGGCCATCGTAGGCGTCATCAGCGGTCTCCCGGCGCAACTGGGCCTGCAGATCGCCCCAGTGGTCGGCGGTCCAGCCTTCGGCTGACTCAGCATCACCGTTGCTCAGAAGGTTCTCAGCAGAAAGGGGCGGCAGAGTGGGCGCTGGTGCAGGTACAGCACTGGCCCGGGGCTGAGCAGGCGCAATGCCCGAAGCCCCCGCAGCGGGTGCAACAGATGCCTCCGGCACCCCAGGACTCTGGGTCGCTGGCGGCGTGGGCGCGCAGGCCAGCAAGCCGAAGGTTAATATCAGAAATAAACAGAACAGGCGTTTCATAGCTTCTATTATACGCGCTTTAGCGCACTTTGCGCTCAATCCCTGAGCACGGCCCGCCAGATTGGCTGGCCTGCCAGGTTGAAGCGCAGCACCTCGGCCTGGGCTTCTGAGTAAACCAGAATCTCACCGCTGGGCAGCAGCTTACAGTGCAGCGGACGGATCAAAGGCAGTTCTTCAGAGCCATAAAGCGTGCGCATCAGCTTGCCCACAGGCGAAATCAGCAGCAGGCGATCGTTGCCCGTGTCGGCAATCAGGGTGGCCCCGTTGGCCATGCGCCTTGCGCAGCCAGGGCTGTTAAGCTGCTCCAGGGCATCACCGGGCGACATCAGCTCGCCATAAGACCAGACCAGCTCCCGGCTGTGCGGATCCACTTCCAGAATCTAGTGCAGGCCCCGGTCACAGAAAAGCACCGTTCCCGTGGGCGTCATTTCGGCATAGACCGGCGCAAGAATCTCGTGGGGCGTGGTGTACTCCCAAAGTTTTTCGCCGGCTTCGCTGACCAGCAGCAGGCGCTGATTGCCCTCATCAGCAATCAGCAGCGTACCCTGCGCCGTGGGCACAATGCTGCGCGGCTGCTGCAGGTCCAGACGATCCGGGCCCAGCTCCAGACGCAACAGCTGACCGTCAAAGCAGAGCACCCGATCGTTGCCGCTGTCAGCGATCCAGCAGAGGCCCTCAGCATGGTGCAGTCGAAAGGGCTGATACAGCGACAGGCCGTTTTTGCGGCTGTGGCTGCTAAGAATCTCACCGGCCTGGTTTAAGCAGACCAGTTCTTCGTGCAGGCCTGAAAGCAGATAACAGTTGAGCGGACGCACGGCCCCGGTAGCCGTCACCTCAGCCTGGCGGATCTTTTCAGGCTCCGGCGGCCGCTCGGCCCGCTGCTGGCGAATCTGCTTCTGTTTAGCGTCACGTTCGGCGGCCAGAGCCTTGAGCTTGTCGAGCAGGGCCGGGTACGCTGCCACAATGGCCTGTAAATCGATCTGCTGCAGACCGTAAAGCTGGCAGTAATTGGCGCTGCGCACCGTGCTGCTGCGCGGCATATCGGCCAGCACGGCCATCTCACCCACAATATCGCCAGCTTCCAGCTGGGCGACGGGCTCAGGTTCATCGTCGAGATAGACCTGCAGGGTGCCACGGGCAATAAAATAGAGAGTATCGCCCGACTCGCCCTGGGTAAAGAGGGTCTGATCGGGCATCAGGGCCAGGGTGGGCATCACCGCGGCCAGTTTTTCGATCACGCCCGGCGGCGGATCTTCAAAAAAGCCCAGGCCAGATAAACGGGAAGCCAGCACCTGGTGTTTGGCTTTTTGCATCACCACATCCTGCATGCGGTGGTAAAAACGCTGCAGCAAAGCCTTGCGCTCACGGGCCAGATTACGCAGGTTGCGCGCCAGATCCGGGAAGCCTGCCAGCACCTTTTTGAGTTCGCCACGCTCCAGCTGCAGCAGGTAGCAGGGTGTCGTGGCCACCACATCTGCTGTACGGGGCTCGCTCAGCATCAGCGATATCTCCCCAAAGATATCGCCCGGCTGCAGGGTTGCCACCGGCTCTGGCTGCTCGTCCTTGCGCACTTCAACCTCGCCTTCGATCAAAAAGAACAGGGCTGAGCCCATGCTGCCCTGCTGGATCAGCTTTTCGCCCGCCGCAACGCGCTGGGGCTTAAGGCACTCAGCCAGCAGCTTCAGATGCACGGCCTCGGCCTGACGCAGAAAGCTGACCTTGCGCAAAGCCTGCATCACGGGTGTTTCGTCAATCACCTGCTCAATAAACTTTTTCAGGCTGGGCGGGCGGCGTTCACCGGTCCAGGGCTGGATCCAGCGCACCTTGCCCTGGGCCACCTGCAGGTACATCCAGTATTTGCGTCCCAGGGCAATCACCTCACTCTGGCTGAGCACCAGAAAGCGGTCCGGGGCCGGCTGGCGGGCCAGAAAGGCCGGGGCCTTGGGCGGCGGCCAGTACTGAAACTGACGGATCAAACGCTGATCCTCAACATAAGTGAGCATTTCGCCCCGGCCCGCGTCGATGATCAGGGTTTCGCCATTGAGCAGACGGCGGGCCAGCACGGGGCGCTGCAGCTGTTGTTCGGGCCCCCAGCGCTGCACCAGGCTGCCGTCGGGCTGAATCTCCAGCACCTGCTGCTGACCTGTATCGCTGATCAGCAGGGTTTCGTTCCAGGTGCGCTGCACGTCCTGAGGTTCTTTGAAGAGCACCTCACCCTGCACGCCCCACTGGGCCGTGTATTTGCCAGCGGCATCAAACTCCAGCACCTGGTGGGCATCGCGATCGACCACCAGAGTGCGCTGCTCGCCGTTGGGCAAACGGTAAAAGGTGGCCGAAACCGGCGCCACAAAAGGGTGGTCAAAGCGATACAGCGGCTGGCCTTCGGGGTCCAGCTCCACCAGCTGAGCACCTTTACGATCGACCACCAGATAGCCCTTATCGGGCAGGGCCAGGGCATCCACTGGCTCCTCACAGTGGCTGTCTTCAGCTTTCCATTCCTGAATCACCTGCTGCCAGGGGTTCAGCAGCACCAGCTGGCCCACATGGGGCAGCGCCAGCAGCAGCTGGCCGGGCAGCAGCTCGCTGCAGGCTTCAGCCGACTGCTTGTCGCGGCGCTCACTCCAGGCGGGGTCATCGAGCTGAAAGCCGCAGCTGTGGCACAAACGCGGTGCGCGCAGAGCCAGCTGACAGATGGGGCAGCGGTTGGCGGGCTTAAAGGGCAGGTCCCGCCCACTGAGGCGAAAGTCCAGGGCCTGCAGCAGGGCTTCACGGGTTATCAGGGCCTGCAGCAGATGCTCCCCGAGCACCCCTTCCAGCTCAACCAGCGCCACATAATGGGTCAGCAGGTCGGTCAGGGCCTGCTCCGCCGCTTCAGTGACGCGGCGCATTTCGCGGGCATCTTCACGCAGATCAATCTGGGTTTCCTGAAAAAAGGTCCGCAGCAACAACTCCTGAATGACCGCCAGCGCACCTTCGGCAAATTGAATCGGTGGGGCCTCGCGCTGCAGCAGCTCCCAGGGCGGCTCATCACCCTGGGGCGGCTCGTAGGCCGTGCTTTCGTCGCTGGTCAGGCCCTGACGCAAACGCACCAGGTTTTCGGCACTCAAAAATCCCAGCTCCACCACCCAGTCTTCAAGGCGTTTGTTGCGGCAGCTGAGCAGGGGGTTGGCCTCCCCTTCGGCCAGCAGGCGCGGCAAGTGACTCAGCTGGAGCGGCTGGGTACCCAGCAGACTGTGGCTGGTTAAGTCAATCAACTGCACAATCGGCTGGTCTTCCCCCCGGTCTTCCTGCAGGGCCATCACATAAAGGGTTTTGCCATTGTGAGCCAGGCTGAGGGGGTCACTGGGCATGTCGGGCTGCAGACTCATGGGGAAGCCCGACAGGGGAACTTCCTGCGGAATCTGCAGGGTATCCGGGCGCAGGCAGATCATCTGAAACAGCGGTGCCAGGCTGATAATCCAGAGATTTTTGCCCTCAGGATCCAGGCACAGATTACCCAGGGTGCCCTGGCCTGTGCGCTGGCGACGCAATTCAAAGCTGCTGAGATCCAGGCTCAGCAGCTGATCGCTCTCCTGATCCGTCAGCCAGGCCCGGTCACCGCGGGGCGCAATGGCCAGATTGATCGCTTTGTACGAGCCGGGCTCGCGCACCTGCACGCTGGCGAGCAGTTTATTGGTCACCAACGAAACAATCTTCAGCTGGCCTTCAAAGCGCTCCGATACCAGCAAGAGATCCCGGCGGGGCGAGAGACAGAGGTCGTGATCCGGGTGTCCCTGACAACTGAGGCCCTCAACCCGAATGGGCAGCTGCAGCGGGTCCTGGGCATCCAGCAAAACACTTTCGTCGGTCAGCCGCAGGCCCAGCTCAGCACCCGGTACGGTGGCCGTCTGCAGCACGCGCCCATCCGACGGGTTCAGAATCACGGCCGCCACGGGTGGGCTGGGGCTGGCGGCACTCTGCAAAGACACGTCCAGGACCCGCGTGCCGTCGGGCAGCGCCATAAAAAGCTGACCAGCCACAATGCCACAAAAACGGCCCTGCACGTCTTTAAGACACTTCTCCCAGGTCTGCTCACGGGCAGTCATCACCTTTTCAAGCTGTTTTTGATTTAACAGCTGGTACTGCAATAAGAGATCGCGAAAGTGCAGGTCGGCTTCATTCAGGTCAGGGATATTCATAAGAAACTCCTTGTCTGCCTTGATCCTACCCGCTGCCAGAAAGATGCGCTGTGATCCAGCTGGCGTTCTGCATCACAGCGCAAAGACTTGAGGGGCAACTTTTACATCACAGCGCGGAACGCGTCGACCATACCGTTGCCAAATTCATTGTCAAAACCCGCGTTGCCCAGGTCAATGGCCGTACCTTCAAGACGGGCTTTGATCTGGTCAGGGTTCAGCTGGGGGTAGCGGCTGCGCATCAGCCCCACCACACCAGCCACCATGGGGGCCGCCATGGAGGTGCCATCCATGAAGTCGTATTCGGTGCGGTAGCCATCACGGCTGGTCATGGAAACAGAGGTCATGGGCATGGTTGACAGAATGCTGCTGCCGGGCGCTACGACTGAAATCCAGTTACCAAAATTAGAGAAGCTGGAGCGGCTGCGATAAGAATCTACTGAGCCGACAGAGATCACACCGGGCAGGGCTGCCGGATACATGGGGGTGTCGGTGGATTCATTGCCAGCGGCCACGACCACTGAAACCCCACGCGAAAGCGCATATTTAACGGCCCGCTCCAGGGTCGGATCGGACTCTTCGCCGCCGAGACTCATGTTGATCACCTGGGCCCCGTTATCCACGGCCCAGACCACGGCCAGAGCCACATCAAAGCCGGTGCCGGAGCCGTTGGCGTCCAGCACCTTGAGGGGCATCAGCTTGCAACGGGGGCAAGTACCCGCTACGCCCAGGGCGTTATCGGCAACCGCAGCAGCAATACCGGCAGCATGGGTGCCATGACCGTTATCGTCCTGGGGTGGGGTCTGGCCCTGGCTCAGCACGTTATAGCCCTGCACCAGGTTGGCACGCAGGTCCGGGTGCTGTAAATCAATGCCACTATCGATAATCGCAATCACCACATTGGGACTGCCCATGGTGATATCCCAGGCTTTGGCCGCGCCGATAATGGCCGGGCCATACTGTTCGCTGGAGCGGGGATCGTTGACCGTAAAACGGCTGCGATAAAGCGTGTTGGGATGGCTGTAAGCCACCATCTGGTTGCTGCGCAGGGACTGCATCACATGAGCAGAAGACATGCCCTGGTTCAGCGTGCGAAAGAGGGCGGTCCCCATGGGTGAAACACGCAACAGCTGCAGACCGTTTTGCTGGGCAAACTGCTGCAAAAAGACGGGGTTGGGCTGAGCGTGAAACTGCACCACTACCTGATCGGCAATCTGCGCTGAAGCCCGGCTGGCCCCGCGAACGCCCCGTGTCAGAGCAGGATTGGGACTAAAACCATTGAGAGACTGACCTGGCTGGGGGTATTGTGCACCCGGAAAATCGGCAAAGCGGTTACAGGCCACTGTGCTGGCCAGCAGGGTCAGACCCAGCAGACCCTGCAGGGATTTGCGAAAAAGGTTCCGAAAAGATGTTTTACTCATGGTTTTACTCTCTTGTACGCACGCTGTTCTTGATAGAGATATAGGCGATTAAAAGCCAGATCTTTCCATTTGTTAAGTTGAATATAACTTAAACTTAATTAGTCCAGGGCGTTTTCCTGCCGGGCGGCCTCGTTGAGACTCAACACCCGCTGCTCAATGCGCTCCAGCGGCTCATAGATATGGCCCACGATATCAAAAGCGCAGGCCGGCTGGGGCAGCTCCTCACCTTTGACCTGGCCGGCGCCATGGTACCAGTTGCGGTAACAGACATAGGCGTCTGAGGCATCCGAGCGCGGGTAGTCCGTCAGACAGAAACTGCCCAGATCATAGGTCATTTCAAAGAGTTCATCTTCCAGGCCGGTATCGGATTCCCGCGAAAGCAGAATATCGCCCTCATAAATCTCCTGACCCTGGCGGTCATAAAAGCCCGTAAACTGCATCACGTGCAGGTGGCCTGTCGGCGTAAAATGATCCAGTTCCACCTGCTCACCGGGTACCATATCTGAGAAGCTCTGGCTTAAAAACCATTCTTCCTGCATGCTGCGGGCCTCTGGATCCCAGGCCCTGAATTTAAACAGACGTTGTGCGCTCATACAAAAGCTCCTTTAAATTTGAGAGGTGTCGGGCAGAACGGCCCGGTACACCCGCAAGACATTTTCATAGGCTATCTTGCGGCGATCGCTTTCACTGTAGCCCAGAGCAGCCAGCCTTTCGAGCACGTGCGGAAAGCAGCTGACATCCTCCAACCCGCGCGGCGTGGCCTGAATACCGTCATAGTCTGAGCCAAAGGCAATATGCTCAGGCCCAATACGCTCACAGATATAGTCGATATGACGGATCACGTCATCCAGGCTGGCTTCAGCCGGATTGGCGTTGAGAAACGAGGTTTCAAAGCAGATACCAATAAAACCATCTTTGGCCTTAAGAGCGTCCAGCTGGGGGTCATACATATTGCGGCGGTGATCGCAGAGGGCACGGGCATTGGCATGCGATACCACCACCGGTGCGCTGGAGAGTTCCATGGCCTCCCAGAAACCTGCTTCGTTGATATGGGCCAGATCCACCAGCATGCCCAGCTGGTTCATGCGCTGAATCACCTCCCGACCAAAGGGTGTGAGGCCATAACTGGACTGCACGCCCAGGCCATCCGCCAGCTCGTTGCGATGGTTCCAGGTCAGGCCGATGGCCCGCAGTCCCTGGCGGTAAAACACATCCAGCATTTTGAGATCGCCGCAGAGGGGTGAAGCCCCTTCCATCGAAAAAATACCGTAGAGGGCCTTATCACTGCTTTCAAAATCCGCCAGATCGGCTTTTTGCTGCACCAGCACCAGCTCAGGGTGCTGCGTCAGATCGCGCTGGTAAATCTGCATCATCTGCAGCGAGCGCACGGCCCCATAATGCCCGGCCTCATAGGGCATGGTAAAAATCGAAAACACCTGCAGGCGCAAATCGGCCTGCTGCATGCGCGGGAAGTCCGAATGATGACGGGGTTCAGACCGCATGAGACTCATTTCATCTTCTTCAAGTATCAGCAAACGTGACAGGGTATCGGCGTGGCAATCGGCAATATACATGGGGGTCCTACTTTACTTTTTTGCGTACCTGTTCAGCCAGCTGGCGAAAGCTGTACTGCTGGATCCGGTCAAAGGGCCGCCGCCGCGTCAGGATTTTACGCGACTGGGCAAAGGCCTCGCGGGCCTGTTGGGCTTCGCCCCGATCGGCCCAGTACTCAGCCTCACGCAGATAAATAATGCCCATCACCGGCGTGGCTTCTTCAAAGTCAGGAAAGCTCGACTGGCGTACTTTTTGATGCCGCAGCCAGATCATCCGGGCCCGCTCAAAATCCTGGATCTGCAGTGCGGCCTCAGCCGCCTGTAAATACTGCTGAATGTACCAGCGCAAAATCGCGTTGCGGGCATCGGGATTCAGCTGATCAAAGAGTTCATCGGCAATATCCAGATCAAAGTGACGGCTGGCCGAAAAAGCGGCCAGCAGACTCTCCAGCTTGCGGGCGCTGATATCGTGGCCTTCATTCAGGATCCGGCTTAACAGAACCACGGCTTCTGACAATTGCCCACGTCCAATGGCTTCGCTGACTTTCATTGGGGTGGGCGCGCAGGCGCTGAGCAAAAAACAGGCCAAAACGAGGTAGCGTTTCATGATAGCTCCAACATAACAAGACAGCTCCCCCTTTGGCAAGGAGGAGCTGTCAACGGAGTTCAGTTATTTCTTAACGGCGGAAAGCAGCAGCGTTCACCTGACCTGGTACCGCAGCGGCACCAGGGGGGGTGGAGAGTGCTTTCAGAGCGTTCACGCGGCCGTGACCAAAGAGGATATCATATCCGCTGGGGCCAAGGTCGTCGGAAGTGGCTTCGATGTGAGCTTTCACCTGCTGTGCAGTCAGGCCAGGGTTTTTGGACCAGACCATACTGGCAACGGCAGACACAATCGGGGTAGCCATAGAGGTACCGCTGATGGCGCCGTAGTCTTTGCCAGGCATATCGCTGGGGGTGGTGGGGAAGGTGGCCATGATGTCAACACCGGGGGCTACCACAGAGTTCCACTGACCAGCCTGAGAGAAGCGGGCAATACGATCGTTTTTATCGGTAGCACCGACAGCCATTACGCCTTTGGAAGCCGCAGGGTAAGAAGGACGGGCAGTCGGGTTGTTGGAGTCACCGTGAGCAGAGTTACCCATAGCAGCAACCAGCAGTGCGCCTTTGGAGATGGCGTGATCAACGGCATCCTGAATCACAGAAGAGGAGCGGGGGCCGCCCAGACTCATGCTGATCACTTTGGCGCCTTTGTCGGCAGCCATGATGATGCCTTTGGCAACGGATTCATAAGAACCATAACCCTGGGCGCTCAGCACCTGGATGCTCAGCAGTTTGACGTTGGGAGCCACGCCGGCGACACCGATACCATTGTTGGTAACGGCAGCGATGGTGCCGGCAACGTGGGTGCCGTGGCCATTGCCATCAGATTCAGCGGGAACATCATCAACGGTGTTCCAGCCACCGGGCAATATGTTGGCGGCCAGGTCGGGGTGCTTGGAGTCAACGCCGGTGTCTACAACGGCAACCACAAACTCGTTGCGGGCGCTCTGGGCCCAGCCTTCAACAACTTTCACGTTGTCAAAGTGATACTGACGGCTGAAGAGGGGATCGTTGGGAGTGCCGGGCTTCTGAGCCACGGGAGGCGTGGGCTCGCCACCGCTCTGGGGCAGTTCCAGTTTCACGATGTAGTTGGGCTCAACACCCATCACACCAGGCATCTGGCTCAGGGCCTGAACAGCTTGCTGGGGCTGCACGTTCATGGCACCCATCATGTTGTTGGCTTTCATCACGAAGATCGGACCACTCTGGGTCTGACCGACCAGCTCAGCGTTCAGACCACCCATGGCCTGCAGAGCGGGGTTGGCAGAAGCGGCACCCATCACCTGATTGGGGTTGGCGCCGGGCTGCATTTTCACCAGGTATTCACCGGGAACGGCTTCCAGGCCACGAGCAACTGCATCGGCCAGTTTGGCTTCGTTTTCAGAGCGGGGCTGAACGCGAGAACCGGGAGCGGCATTGAAGCCACCCACGTTAATGCCAGGGCGGGGGCCAAAGGCACCGGGAGCCGTAGGCACAGTCTGACAGGCAACCATGGTGGCGGCCAGTGAAGTCAGGGCGACAGAAGAAAGGACACGACGGACGTTTTTACTCATATGAATAACTGAATCTCCTTGGTTAATAATTCGTACTGAGTACATTTTTTAAAAAGGCTTAACCGTATTTTAATAGTATAAAAGAATCAAGGAGGGAAGTCAAGGGCGCATCGCGTTTTTTTTGATATTTTAGATCAAAATTAACCAAAAGGCAGTTGGATCTTAAGCCTGAACCAAAGCTGCACGCCCGGGACAAAGTGCTGAGGATGGGACTTGAACCCATACGGAATAAATCCGGGGGATTTTAAGTCCCCTGCGTCTGCCGATTTCGCCACCTCAGCTGAATCAGGTGAAAGAGAAGGGGATGGGGGAGGCGGACCGGACGGGACTCGAACCCGCAACTTCCTGCGTGACAGGCAGGTGCTCTAACCGATTGAACTACCGGTCCGTGCTGCGTTTCACCAGTGATGACTGCAACGAAGTCAAGTATACCCAAAGCAGGCGTCAGACACAAGAGAATTGAAAAATAATTTTTTCAGTTCTCAGCCAGAGACTGACAACGCGCCAGCAGGGCTGGAAAAGCCTGCAGTTCTTCAGAAGCTTCAATCAGCTCAAAGCGTCCCAGATGCTCATTCAGGATCTTCAGAAAGCCTGAAAGATCCTCGCAGCTGTAGTGCTGCAGGGTTTCGGCAAGCCTTGCTGCAAAACGCTCCAGCTCATCCAGCACAATCGACTGGAAGACCTGCTGCCATTGCTGCAAAAGCCTGTCGGCCTGCTCAGCAGACAGTGGCTGAGCAGGCGCTTTTGTCGTCGGAGCTTCAGCAAGACCCGCAGCTTTATCTGCAGGCTTGTTCAGCGGCAGATAACGGGCCATCTGTGCAAACAGCGCCGCCGAGTCAACCGGCTTGGCCAGCACCGCATCAAAGCCTGCCTTGAGCAGGTGCTGAATCTGATCATTCATGGCATAGGCCGTCAGCGCCAGCACAGGAATCACCTCGGTCTGGGCGTCTGAGCGCAATTCAGCCAGCGCCTGCAAACCATCCATCACCGGCATTTTAATATCCATTAAAATCAAATCCGGCTGATGTTGTCGGGCCAACTGAACGGCTTCCTGGCCATTGCTTGCGCTCAAAAGCATCAGGGGCTGAGATGCCAGCATTTCCTGCAGCAGGAGGCGATTGGCACTGACATCATCGGCAATCAGCACAGAAGCCGGTTGAAACTGTATGGAATCCCCCCCCTATCCGCTTGCTGCTGAAGGGCCTCTGGCGCCAGCACCTGCACATCCGGCAGCCAGATCTCAAAACGTGTGCCTTGCGCCGGCACGCTGTGAACCTGAATCTGCCCGCCCATCATGTTGACCAGGCGGTAGCAAATCGAAAGACCCAGGCCCGTCCCGCCCTGATGGTGAATACTGTCACCCGGATCAGCCTGCTCAAAAGGCTCAAACAGCCGGGCCTGCTCTTCCGGCGCAATGCCAATGCCCGAATCTTCAACGGTCAGCATCACGTTCACGCGGTCAGGTACCTGCGCTGGTGAAAAATCAAGGCGCAGCGCCATAAAGCCTGCGGGCGTAAACTTAATGGCATTGCCCACCAGGTTGATCAAAATCTGACGCACGCGCACCCCGTCAAGATACAGGGGCTCAGAAGTGCTATTGAGCCCCTCCAGGCGAAAGGTGAGATTTTTGGCTTCCAGACTCAGCGAAAACAGGGTTTCAATTTCACGCAGCAGGGCTCTGAGATCGGTAGGTTGCGGCTGCAGCACCATTTTGCCCGCCTCAATTTTGGCCAGATCCAGAATATCATTAATAATCGCGAGCAAAGACTCCCCACTGGCCGTCACGGCATGGGCAAAGCCCTTCAGCCGTGTCGATTTCAGCTCAGCCTCCAGCAGACGGGCAAAGCCCAGAATGGCGTTCATGGGGGTGCGGATCTCGTGGCTCATGTTAGCCAGAAACAGACTCTTGGCACGGCTGGCGGCCTCGGCTGCATCACGGGCCTGAACCAGTTCAAGCGTCTGCTGGGCCACCATGTCTTCCAGCCGCGAACGATGCAGCAGAAGCTCCTGCAACATATGCTGGCACTGCAGGCGCTCAGCCACCGTGCTGGCAATCATGCGCAGGGCATGCTCCCAGTAAGGCGTTATCGGATCCTCAGTGCTCAGGTTAAACAGCAAAAAACCCGAGGTCTGGCCGCTGGCCCGCAAGGGCACCAGATAAGGTTGACCAAACATCGCTGGCAAGGGTTCTGGCAGACCTGGCGGCAGCGCAAAGGGTGCTTTGATGCCCCCTGCTTCAGCAAGCCAGGGTTTTACGGCCTGCCGCAGCGCTGAACACCACGCCGTTTCCATGACAAATTCACAGTCTTGCAGCCCGCGAACAAACACACAATAACAGGCTTGTTCATCCCCTTCGTACACGCCCAATACCCATTGCACCCAGCGGCTCAAATGAGGGGCCGCCAGAATCATTTCGAGCGCGTCCTGCAGGATTTCGCGCGGCTGTATTTCTTCGGGCGGCGCCTCCAGCAGAGCCGATAAAATCATTTGCAGCTCAAAATTGCTCTGCACGCGCTCCAGTTGGTGCAGGGTAGCCTCATGCTGACGAACGCCTTCGAGGGGTTTACCCAGAGCTATACAGCCCTGTTCTTGACATACTCCCCTCCCTAAAGGAAGGGGATTCTCAAGCTACGCTTACCCCAAT
>JACYMC010000236.1 GCA_015272195.1 Candidatus Sericytochromatia bacterium | reverse complement strand
TCCACAAGGATTTTTAAGTGTAAATCTTCATGAGGCAATGTATCTATGAGACGCATGGCAAGCCATTTGAGCCAGAGCTGAGGGCGTAAATATTTAGCGCGCAAAAACTGTAAAAGCCTTTTATATTCAATGTTTGAAGCATGTTTATGGAGTGTTTTAAGGTTGGCGGTTTCAAAACAAATGATGTGCAAAAAAACCAGCCAGGACAGCGTGAGCAAATGCTTTGCCCGGAATTGATGACGCAAACCTTCCAGGCTTTTTCTGATTTCAGGGGGTATACAAGAGAATGGGTACATAGTAGCTTGGCTTCAGACCTTTTTGTATGGTTTTTATTTTGTCTGTAGTTATTCAAAATATACACCATTCTAAAAAGGTCTTCTTTCTTTGCTTTCAGCGATCATGTCAGGCAAAAGCTATGAACATTGAGCTTTGAGCTTTCATGGGCGTTGAAGCTGGTCACCTATTACCAAGAACGCAATCGCGTTGCTTACCTTTCACACCGCAAGCGACGCCTTGCTTTTCAGAACAAATTTTGCAATTCCTCGCTGTAGTATTAAGCGATTGTCACCACAAAGTCAATTGCGTAAGTTTAATTACTTCAAAATATTCTTAAGTGACTTGCTGGCGTCAGTCAGGCGCATAAAAACGCCGGCTGGTATGTGAATGAGCGACTGTGCCCTCAGATATGCCGCCGCAAAGTCGTCATGGGGTCGGCGCGGCCGGCGCGGCGGGCCGGAAAGAAGCTGGCCAGCACGCAGAGCACCAGGGTTGAGACAGCTACCCAGGCAAAGTCCTGCCAGAGCATTTTAACGGGCAGATAGTCCAGGTCGTAGACCTCGCCGGGAATACGGATCGGAAAAAAGGACAGATAACCCGATGCCAGCACGCCCAGCAGAGAACCCAGCAAAACCCCGATCACCCCCACCGCCACGCCCTGCACCAGAAAGACCCGGCTGATCTGGCGACGGCTGGCCCCGATGGCCCGCAAAATAGCGATGTCGGCGGTTTTTTCCATCACGATCATGATCTGGGTATTGGCAATGCCCACCAGGGCCACCACAATAATAAACAGGATCACCAGAAAGATCACCTTTTTTTCGAGGGCCATGGCCGAGAGCAGGTTGCGGTTGGTTTCCATCCAGGTGCGGATGTAATAGTGCGGGTACTGCTGCTGCAGCACCGTGGCAATTTCGGGGGCCACAAAGACCTTGTCGACCTGCACAAAGAGTTCGTTGGCTACATCGTCCAGTTGAAACAGGGCCTGCACCTGCTCCAGCGGCATGACCGCAATGCGGCTGTCGAGTTCATAGAGCCCCGAATGAAAGACCCCGGCCACCTGAAAGGTGGAAGTGCCATTTTTGCTGATCATCTGCACACTGTCGCCCACAAAGAGCTGCAGCTTCTGGGCCAGCTCCGAGCCGACCACCACGCTGGCTTCGCCGTCGATCTGCCAGGCCCCTTTTTGCAAAAAATCCTTCATGCCGCGAGCCGCCTGCTCGGGCGGCACCCCAAAGAGCAGCGTGCCCGTGGTGTGCAGGGGGTTGCTCATCAGGGCCTGCTGGCGCAGCACCGGAAAAGCCGCCGTGACGCGATTGTCGCGGCTGACCTGCTGCTGCAGGATGCTGTATTCGTCGAGGTAGTCACTGACGCCCGGCTTGATGCTGATGTGGGGGGTCGTCCCCAGAATTTTGCGCACCATATCGTTTTCAAAGCCGTTGGTCAGGGCCAGGGCCGTGGTCAGAATCATGACCCCCACGGCCACGCTCAGTACCGACACCAGGGTTTGCTTCCAGCGGGTGCGCAATTGTTTAAAGGCCAGAAAAAGGGCGCTTTGCATGCTTGCCTCAATCGGGGATTAATATCTCAAAGGTACCAGCAAACCGTGGCGTTCGACAATTTGGTAGACCGTGGCCCGGCCCGCTGATTTCAGCAGGGCCTTGACGCCGTCTTCTTCCAGCACGGCTGCGGCATGGGCCAGGATTTCAGCATCCAGGGCCGCTGGCGCGGTGACGTAGACGGCCATCATCTCGCGCCGGGGCATGCCGCTGCGCGGGTCCAGCAGGCTGCTGTAGCGCAGGCCGTTGGATAAAAAGTAGTCCTGGTAATCCCCCCGGATTGCCAGGGCCTGATCTTTGAGGTAGAGGTAGTCGAGGGTCTGGTTCTTTTCACGTGGATGCGGCAGAGCCACCTTCCAGGCCGGCGCATCGGGCGGGCTGCGATGGTAATAGGCCAGCTGATCAATCTGCACCCGGGCGGCCGAAATCTCAGGGCTTTGCAGCTGGGCCAGAGCCTGGTCAATCAGCCAGCCCCGCCGAAACAACTCCCAGTTAAGCTGCAAATCAGCCTGCTTTAAAAACAGGCTGGGGGGCACGCGCTCCAGCTCCATGGCCTGGCAGTTGACTTTGGGCAGCACCGCCTTCAGGCGTTCCGTGCGGGGCAGCTGGGCAGAGAGTGAATCCGGGGTAAAGCCCCAGGCTTCACGCAAGGGCAGATCGGTGGGGTCAAAGGCCCGCGCACTCCACTGGCAGTAGTTCAGCAATTGCTGAAACAGGGTCTGGGCCTCGCCCGACAGCGGACTGGGCTTCTGACGGGCAGCCTCAAACTGACGCTGAATGGCCGCCAGATCGCGCTGGCGCTGACGCAGATGGCCATAAATCCGGGCCGCAATCGGTGCGCCCTCCACGCCGGGGTCAGTATAAAATTCCAACAGCACCTGCAGATTGCCCACGCGCTCCAGGTAGTCGTGTTTGCGCTGCCAGGGAGCAGTCGAGGCCTCCGGTAGCGGGGCCTGCTGGGCCAGGGCCGCGGGCATCAGGGATCTGAGCAGCAATAAGCTGGTACAAAGCCAGCGCATCAGATAAAGCATGCTTCCAGTATAGGGCCCGCAGCAGCTCCGCTCCAAGCAGAAAGCCTTAAAAGAGGGCTTCAGACGCCCTGCAGCAGGGGCTCAGGCAGCGTTGGTGGTGCCTCAATCTCTTCGATGCCAAACTGACGGATAAAGCGGGTGATGGTGCTGTGAATCTCGTCGTAGCTGCTGAGGCTGCGCAGAGCGGCCTTGAGATGCTTCACATTGCGCACGCCCTTGAGGTAGTTGCCGTAGTGCTTGCCCATTTCGAGCGCGCTGCGGCGCTCGCCTTTAAACTGAATCGACAGGGCCAGATGCTCAAACAGCACCTCCACCCGCTCGGCCAGCTCGGGATCGGGCAGGATCTCACCGTGCTGCAGAAAGTGCTTGGTCTGCTTAAAAATCCAGGGCCGGCCATAGGCTCCCCGGCCAATCATCACACCATCCACCCCCGCTACATCCAGCAGGGTTCTGGCATTTTCAGGGCTGACCACGTCACCATTGCCAATGATCGGAATCTGCACGGCCTGTTTGGCCGTGCCAATCAGCTCCCAGTTGGCCTGGCCCTTGAACTTCTGGCTGCGGGTGCGGCCATGAATGGTCAGCACCTGAATACCGCAACGCTCCAGCATCCGGGCAATCTCGACAATATTGATCTGGCCATCACACCAGCCCAGGCGGGTTTTGGCGGTGACGGGCAGATTGACCGCATCAATCACGCCACGGGTGATGGCTTCCATCAGTTCGGGGGTTTTGAGCAGGCCGGAGCCAGCCCCGCTGCCGGCCACATGCTTGCTGGGGCAACCGTAGTTGATATCCAGCAGGTCAGGTTCGGCCTGCTCCACAATTCTGGCGGCCTGCACCATGCTCTCGACCTTGTTGCCGTAAATCTGAATGCCAATCGGGCGCTCTTCGTCGAGAATGCGCATTTTGTTGATGGCCCCGCGAATATCGCGGATCAGGGCCTCAGACGAGACAAATTCGGTATAGACTATATCGGCTCCGTGGCGCTTGCAGATCAGGCGAAAGGCCAGATCGGTCACGTCTTCCATGGGGGCCAGCACAACCGGAATATGGTCAAAATGAAGGTGGGCAAATTGCATAAAATCACCTTAAAGCATTTATTGAGCCGCTGTAAAGGGAATCAGGGCCGGTTGAAGCCTGATTCAGGGCCTGATTGCTTGACTTCTGTTTTGCCGCGGGCGTATCCTGAACGGATGATGCAAATCGAAAACGATCCCAAACGCCGCCAGACCCGCTCTGATCAGGTTCAGAGCGCTTCGCAGGCTGCCCGCGAAACGGGCGAAAGTGCCGCTGGCAACTTTCAGCAGAAAATCTCCGCCAGTGCGGCCCAGATCAAAGCCTCCCTCGATCAGCTGATGCTGGACGTTGACAGTACCGCCCAGCAATTGCTGCAAAACCCGGCTGAAGGCCAGCTGACCCGCTACACCCAGGCCGTGCGCCAGTTTCTGCGCAAAGCCCAGGGCGAGGCCTTTGCCATCAGCCGGCACTTTGACCGCCACAACCGCCTGTATATGCTGGTGCGCGAGGTCGATACCCAGCTGGCCAGCCTGACCGACCAGGTCCTCAGCAACCAGGGCCGGGCTCTCGAAATGGCCGCCCGCATTCAGGAGATCCGGGGCATTCTGCTGGATATGTACATTTAAATGCTGGCCCACACACGCTCTACTTTGAGACTCCTGCTGACCAGCCTGCTCGCACTGGTCAGCACCCTGCCCGCCCAGGCGCTGAGCGACAGCGCCTGGGTGATTGAGCGCGATAGCCGCTATGTCGAATGGGAAATGGGCGGCGGCAGCTACCGCCTGGCGGGTGAATCCCACCAGCAGATGCAGTTTCGCGGCCTGCTGGAGTACGGTCTGCTCGAAAACACCACTTTTCGTCTGGCCTATCCTTTTCTGATCCGCAGCCGCGCCCACGAAAGTGGCGAGCCGGAACGCCTGGTTAACAATGGCTTTACGGACCTTTTTCTGGGCTCCCGCGTGCAGCTGCTCGACGAGCCCTTTGGCCTGGCCCTCAGCGGCGGCTTTCGTGTACCAACGGGTTATAACCCGGCCCTGATGCCCACGCTGGGCAACGGTCTGCTTGACATGGAGCTGAGCCTGCTGGGCGGCTGGGACTTTTTTCCGCTGGAAGCCTATATACAGGGCGGTGCCGGTTATCGCTTCCGCACCAACTTTCCGCGCGAACACGCCCTGGTGGCCCAGGCCGCTGCCGCCGGGCGCGAGATCGAAAAACCCGCCGATCAGATCCTGCTGCTGGCCGAAGGCGGCATCTGGCTGAGCGAAAGCTGGTTTGCCGCCTTGACCCTTAAAGGCGAAATCGCCCTCAACCAGACGCGAGCCCAGGCCCAGAGCCAGGTCCTGCTGCGCCCCCTGCTGGCCTGGCGCGTGCAGCCGGTGCTGGATCTCTCGCTGCAGCTGGAACAGTCGCTCTGGACACAGAACCAGCCCCATTTAACCCAGGTCATGCTGGGAGCGCACTTTCGCTACGGCCTGCCCCTGACGCGGGGCAAAGGCCTGCGCGGTGGTATTCCCGACTATGCCCGCCGTGAGTAAAACGATGGCGACAGCAGACGAAAGCACCGGCCTGGCCCCCGAGGCCCTGCAGGCCTTGCAAGCCATCTGCAGCCCACAGCGCACCCTCACCCGCTGGCTGGACCGGGTGGCCTACGCCAGCGACGCCAGCGTGTATCGCCTGATTCCCAAAGCCGTGGTGCAGCCACGCAGCGAAGCCGAGGTGCAGGCCCTCTTTGGCTGGAGCCAGCGCTGGCGCGTGCCCCTGACCTTCAGAGCCGCCGGCACCAGCCTCTCGGGTCAGGCCATCACCGATGGTGTGCTGGTCGATCTGGCCCGCCACTGGGGCGCTATCGAAGTACGCGATGGCGGGCAGCGCGTCTGGGGCATGCCCGGTGCCATCGGCGGCCAGATCAACGCCCTGCTGCGCGAACATGGGCGCAAAATCGGGCCCGACCCGGCCTCGATTCAGGCCTGCATGCTGGGCGGCATGCTGGCCAATAACGCCAGCGGCATGTGCTGCGGCGTACAGCAGAACGCCTACCATACCCTCGACAGCCTGCGCCTGATTCTGCCCTGCGGCAGCCTGATCGACAGCGCGGAGCCCGAGGCCCAGGCGCGCTTTGAGGCCGAGCATCCGGCCCTGCATCAGGGCCTGCTGGCCCTGCGCCAGGCCGTGCATGACCAGCCTGCGCTGCAGGCCCACATCCGGGCCAAATACCGCCAGAAAAACACCACCGGCTACAGCCTCAACGCCCTGCTGGACTTTGATCAGAGCCTGCAGATCCTGACCCACCTGATGATTGGCTCCGAGGGCACCCTGGGCTTTATTGCCGCAGCCACCCTGCAGACCCTGCCCGTGCTGCCCTGCAGCGCCACCGGCCTGCTGTTTTTTGCCGATCTCGAAGCGGCCTGTGCCGCCGTCAGCCCCCTGCGCCAGAGCGGGGCCGCAGCGATTGAGCTGATGGATGCGGCCTCGATTGCCAGCATGCCGTCAGAAGTACTGAACGACTGGCTGCAGGCACACACCCTGCCCGCTGAAGCCGCCCTGCTGCTGGTGGAGTATCAGCAAGCCACGGCCCCGGAGCTGGAAGCCACCCTGGCAGCGGCACAAGGGTGTTGGCAGGCCCTGCCGCTCTGTGCGCCCCTGCGCATGAGCCAGACGCCCGCAGAACAGGCCCGGCTCTGGCAGCTGCGCAAAGGGCTCTACCCTTCGGTGGGTTCCGTGCGCCAGCGGGGCAGCAGCGTGATCATTGAAGACGTGGTCTTTCCGCCGGATCAGCTGGCCGCCGGAGCCCGCCTGTTGCAGCAGCTCTTTGCCAGCCACAGCTACCCCGACAGCATTATTTTTGGCCACGCGCTGGATGCCAATCTGCACTTTGTGATGACCCCGCGCTTTGATACAGCGGCAGATACGGCCCGCTACCAGCACTTTTTAGAAGATCTCGTCCAGGGCGTCCTGTCCCTCGGCGGGGCACTCAAAGCCGAGCACGGCACCGGCCGCAATATGGCACCCTTTGTTGAGGCCGAGTGGGGACCCGAGGCCATGGCGATCATGCGGCAGCTCAAAAACCTGCTCGATCCACAGCATTTGCTCAATCCGGGCGTGATTCTGAGCCCCAGCCCCCTGGCCCATGTAGAACATCTCAAAAACCTGCCGGCGATTGACCCGGAGGTCGACGCCTGCACCGAATGCGGCTTTTGCGAGCCGGCCTGCCCGAGCCGGCGCTTGAGCCTGACCCCGCGCCAGCGCATCGTGCTGCGCCGCGAGCAGGCCCGGCTGGCGGCTGCCGGTGAGATCCAGACACTGAAGCAGCTGCAGGCCGATTACGCCTACAGCGGGCTGGCCACCTGTGCTGCCGACAGCCTCTGTGCCATGGCCTGTCCGATTGGGCTGGACACGGGGGCCCTGGTCAAACGCCTGCGCGCCGAACAAACCCAGCCGCCGGCGCAGCCGGGCGAGCATGTACCACAGCAACTGGCCCCCTTCTGGCAGCAGGCTCTGGGCCACGGCCTGAATCAGGGCTTTAGGCTGATCAGCGGCGGGCTGCGCCAGGGCCTGCGCCTCTGGCCCGCACTGCAAGCCTTTGCCGCGCCGCTGCTGCCGCTGGCCCAGCAAAGGCTGGGCGGCAGCGCCTGGCCAGCCCACTGGACCCAGAATCTGCCGCCGGCAGTCAAAGGCCCCCTGCCGGCCAGCGCCCGTGCCGGGGCCGAATACGTGTATTTTCCGTCCTGCCTCAGCCGCACGCTGGGTTATGCCGACGCGCCCTCACTGCCCGAAAGCATCATGACCCTGGCCCGCAAGGCGGCCCTACCGGTCTGGCTGCCGCCAGACAGCCGCAAACGCTGCTGCGGCCTGCCGCCGCTGTCAAAGGGCCTGCCCGAAACGGCCCGCCTGCAGAGCCGGCAGACCCTGCAAGCCCTCTGGCACTGGTCGCGCCAGGGTCAGCTGCCGGTCATCATGGATACCAGCCCCTGTACGCTGCACCTGCAGCAAAGCCTTCATCAGCACCCCGAGTTTGCGGGTCTGCAAGTTCACGACAGCGTCAGCTGGCTGGCCAACACCGTCGCCCCACGCTTAAAGCTGCAGCAAAGCAGCACCCCGGTGGTACTGCACCCGGTCTGCTCCCTGCGTAAAATGGGCCTCGAAGCCCAGCTTGAGAGCCTGGCCCGGCGCTGCAGCAGCCAGGTCGTCACACCGCGCCAGGCCGGCTGCTGTGGCTTTGCCGGCGACCGCGGTCTGCTCTACCCCGAGCTGCCGCAGGCGGCTTTGCACCCGCTGCAGCAGGAGCTGCAGGCACGGGATCTGCCCCCAGACAGCCGCTATGTCAGCTGCAGCCGCTCCTGTGAAATGGGCCTGAATCTGGTGCTGGAGCGGCCCTACCGCTCCGTGGCCCACCTGCTTTGTGAGGCCTTGCTGTGAGCGCGCTGGCCCTGAGCGGGCTGCCGGCCCTGCTGCTGGGCCTGCTGCTGCAGTTGCCCCCGGCGGATCAGGCCCTGATCGGCGCCAGCCTGGCGGGGGATCGTGAAGCGATTACCACAGCCCTGAGCCAGGGAGCACGGCTGGAAGTGCGCCACACGGACCGCGGCCTGACGCCACTGATGCTGGCCATTTACCGCGATCACGGCCCGGCAGTTGACGCCCTGATTGCGGCCGGCGCTGACGTCAACGCCCGCAACCTGCGCGGACATACCCCCCTGATCATGGCGGCCGCCGGCGGCCAGCTGGCGATGGTCAAACAATTGATGCAGGCGGGTGCCCAGCGCGACGCGATCGAAGAAATCGGCAACACAGCCCTGATGTGGGCCGCCTTCTGGGGTCACCTGCAGGTCGTGGACTGGCTTCTGGCCAGCGGTGCAGACGTGAGCCAGCACAACCGGGATGGCAACGATGCCCTGCTACTGGCAGCCCAGGGCGGCGTGGGTCCCCGTTCACGCGAGCTGGTGGTGCCCAAAGCTCCCCTTACACCCGCAGGGCGCCTGCTGTCCGATCAGTTTGCCAGCAGCGAAGAAGTACGGCTGATTGAGCGCCTGCTGCAAGCCGGTGCGGATGTTAACAGCCGCAATTACACGGGCCAGAGCGCGCTGATGCTCTTTGCCGGACACGGAAAAAGTGCCGCAGTCCGTCGGTTACTGACGCATGGCGCACAGCTCCTGGCCCGCGACCGTGAGGGCCGCAATGCCTCCGACTACGCTGAACAGGCAGGATATCGCTCTCTGGCGGTCTGGCTGCGGCGCCAGGCCCGAGAAAGCACAAAATTTTGAGGCACTTGTAACCGACGTCCTCTTTTTTTGGACTTAATCTTTGCTAAAATTCAAATTAACCGCTGAGAAAAAAGCAAGCCTGCCACGTGCAGGCCCCGGCAAAGATGGCGACCACAGAAGGATAGCGAGCCCTGGATACCCTGCAGACGATATTAGACTACGCCAATCAAATCTGGCTCGGCCTGCGCTGGCAGGACGTGCTGGACGTACTGATCGTCTCGTTTGTTCTTTATAAACTTTTTTCTTTTATTAAAGAAACCCGTGCCATTCACCTGATTCGCGGCCTGCTCTTCCTGGTGGTGATCTACTTTATCGCCAACAACTTCCTGGAGCTCAAAATTCTGACCTCGGTACTGCAGAATGCCGCCACGCTGGTGATTGTGGCCATTCCAGTCCTGTTTCAACCCGAGCTAAGGCGCGCCCTGTCAGAGATTGGACGCGGCTTTTCGGTTTTTCCTTCCGATCGCTTTTTAAAGGGCAAAGAACTCTTTGATCTGATTCGCGTGCTGGTTTCCACGGCCAAAGCCCTGTCAGAAGACAAGGTCGGCGCACTGATCGTGATTGAGCGCAAAGTCGGCCTGAACGAGCATATCGAAAAAGGCGTGATGATGGATGCCGTGGTCACCCAGGAGTTGCTGCATACCGTCTTTTATGAAGGTACGCCCCTGCACGACGGGGCCGTGGTGCTGCGCGGCAGCCGCCTGCTGGCCGCCAGCGTGCAGCTGCCCCTGACCGAAAGCACCCACTCGCCGGCAGGCACTTACTGGGGCATGCGTCACCGCGCGGCCCTCGGGATTTCAGAGCAATCTGACGCTGTCAGCCTGGTGGTCTCTGAAGAAACGGGCAATATTTCGCTGATCATTGAAGGCAAAACCCACCGAAACCTGACCGAAGACAATCTGGAGCGTCAGCTGATGGAGGTGTTCCAGATGAACACCCAGGCCGCCGACAACTTTCTGGCCCGCAAACTCTTTGCCCGCCAGAATAAAAATCCTGAAGCAGAGAGTGAAAAAGCCGAAAAACCCAGGGCCCAATGGCTGCAACGGCTGGGCGAGTGGGGCGGCAAACTTTTCTTTAACCTGCGTTTTATTGCTGTGGCCGTGGCCGTGATCTGGGGCTCGGTGGTGGGTCTGGGTTCTGTGCCAGGTCCCCGCCTGGAATTGGAGACCTATAACAAAGAAATGCTGATGCCCATTCATATTCAGGGTCCCCAGGAAGGCCTGGTGGTCAAAATTGATCCTTCGCAGGTCAATCTGAAGCTGAGCGGCAAAGCCGAGCGTCTGGAGCAGCTGCCGGTGGATAAAATCCAGGTCTTTATTCAGCTGGAAGACACCACAACCGGCGAACAGATTCTGCCCGTGGGGGTTTCGCTGCCCGCCAACCTCCAGCTGCGGGACGTCTCGCCCCGGCTGGTGAACGTTAAAGTTGTGCGGATTGACGAGTAAGCCTTGATGAGCAAACGCCTGTTTTTTGTGGTGGGCCCGGAGCTGTTTGCCCGGCAGACCCAGATTCAGCAGTGGATCAAACAATGGCTGGAGCCCGAATGGCAGGACCTCAACCTGGAGCGGCATGACGGTGCCCAGGGCATTGCTCCGGTGATTGACGGCTGGCTCACGCCGCCGTTCTGGGGCAGCCGCCGCATGCTGATCGCCGAGTTGCAGCCAGAGCCCCTGGGCGAGCTGCTGAGCGAACTGGGCACGCGCTTTGCCACCGGACTGCCTGAAACAGAAAATATCCTGGTGATCTCCGCTGAACGCCTCGACAAGCGCCGCAAAGGGCTCAAAGCCCTGCTGCAACAGGCCGAGCTGGTTGAGTTTGGCGAGGTCAAGCGCTGGAACGTGGAGCGTGAACTCTACCCCTGGATCGAAAGCCAGCTGCGGGAACAGGGCAAGCGCATCAGCCGGCCGGCCCTCAAAGAACTGCTCGAAGCCTGCGGCACGGACCGTTACCTGCTGCAGCAGCAGCTCGAAAAACTGCTGCTCTACCTGGGCGATCAGCCCCAGATTGAACTGGACGCCGTGCGCCTGCTGGTGCCCCGTACCGAAAGCGACGTGTTTTATTTGTTTGAACTGATTGCCGCCCGCCAGGCCGAGGCGGCTTATCGCCAGCTGCAGACCCTGCTGCTGCGCGAACACCCCAATAAGCTGATCAGCACCCTGGGCACGTCAATGACCCGGCTCTTTCGCACCCGCTGGGCGGCCCAGCAGGGTCAGGATCCCCAGGCCATCGCCAGCCTGCTGGGTCTGCACCCTTATGTGGTCAAAATGGATCTGCAGCGCTGGCGCAGCTTTTCGCTGAGCGCTCTGGAACAGGGCCTGCAACGCCTGCTGAGCCTGCAGACCCGTACCCGCCAGACCCGCCTCAAACCTGAACAGGCCCTCGAAATCTGGCTGGGCGATATGCTCAGAACCTGAATGTGATCCGCTTCGCGTTTTTTTCGGGCGATCGCTCACAGCCCCTGCAGCGGTGCCCATGATAGGATCCAGTCATGAACAAGCCAAGCTCTTTTTCACCCACACCGGCTGCGCCGGATCCGATCTGCCTCAAGCGTCTGTCGGCCAGCCAGAAGCCGCCCGCTCTGCTGCAGATGCTGCATGAGCGCGCCCGCTGGTTTCATCAGTATCCGCCCCAGTCTCCGCTGCTGCTGTCGCTGGAACAACACGCCCCCAAAAGCGAATAAAGCATGCTCAACCTGCTCTGGGCCAGCCTGCTGATCGAAGAACTGGTCCGCCTGGGCCTGCGGCACGTCTGCATTTCACCCGGCTCACGCTCGACACCGCTGACGATCGCCGCAGCAAGGCATCCACAGCTACAGGCTCACCTGGTCTACGATGAGCGGGCCGCAGGCTTTATGGCCCTGGGCCTGGGCCGGGCCAGCGGGCTGCCAGCCGCCCTGATCTGTACCTCAGGCTCCGCCCTGGCCAACTATTTTCCGGCGGTGGTCGAAGCGGCCCAGGACGAAGTGCCCCTGCTGATTCTCTCAGCCGATCGCCCACCAGAGCTGCAACAGAGCGGCGCCAATCAGACCATTGAGCAGCCGGGGATTTTTGGCGATTATACCCGCTGGCGCTTTGCCCTGCCCTGCCCGGAGCCCGGCATAGATCCACGTTTTGTGCTCAGCACCGTCGATCAGGCCATCTACCGCAGCCTGGGGCCGCTGGCCGGCCCGGTACATCTGAACCAGCCCTTTCGCGAGCCCCTGGTCCTGGCTGACAGCCCCGCAGACCTGAACACCTACGCCCCCTGGCAGCCTGCGCTGCAGGACTGGCTCGCCGATAAGACCCCCTACACCCGGTATCCGCCCTTGCAGACCCAGCCCCCCTCAGCCTGGCTGGAAACTGTGGCCGCACAGCTGCAAGCTGCACAGCGTGGTCTGCTCTTGATTGGCCGCCTCAAAACCCCGGCGGATCAGGCTGCTGCGCGTGCCCTGGCTGAAACCCTCAACTGGCCGGTTTACGCTGACCTGCTGTCAGGCCTGCGCCTGGTGCCAGACTTTGCCCAGCGCCTGCTCCATTTTGAAGAACTGCTGGCACACCCCCTGCTCCAGACCCCGGATTGTCTGCTGCAGATCGGCGGGGGCTTTGTGTCCAATCATGTACAGCGCTATCTCGACAGACAGCAGGCGAGCACCCGCATTCAGCTGCTCAGCGGTCCGGCCCGCCAGGATCCTGGGCACCGCATCCGCCTGCGACTCGAAGGCCAGCTGCCCCGGCTGTGCGGGGCCCTGCAGAATCTGCTGCCCACGGCGGGTAAGGAGCCTGCAGCAGACTGGCTACAGCCACTGCAGGCTTTGGATCAGCGTGCCGGAAAAGCCCTCAGCCAGCAGCTGGCGCTGCAGCCAGCCGGTCTGAATGAGCCCGGCGTGGCCCGTCTTTTACAGGCCTGCCTGCCACCAGAGCAGTTCATTTTTGTGGGCAACAGCATGCCCGTACGCGAGCTGGGGCGCTTTGCCCTGCCCGGTCCGGCCCGGCAGATCTACGCCAACCGGGGGGCCAGCGGCATTGACGGCAATCTGGCCACGGCCATCGGCCTGCTGGCCGGTCTGCAGCAGCCCGGCTGCCTGCTTTGCGGCGATCTGACCCTGCTGCACGACCTCAGCGCGCTGCAGCTGCTGCAGCAGCTCAGCCAGCCCCTGACCTTGGTGGTGGTCAATAATCACGGCGGGGGCATTTTTCATTTTCTGCCCATTGCCGAACTGGCGCCCTTTGCCGATGTCTTTGAACCCTGGTTTGGCACACCCCATGATCTCAGCTTCGACAAAGCAGCCGCTCTCTTTGGGCTGGAATACCATGCCCCCAGAGCAGCTGACACGCTGGCCGCCTTGCTGCGCACACCGGCCGCAGCCTCACGCCTGATCGAAGTGCAGACCGACCGCCAGGCCAATGCCCGGCTGCACCAGGACCTGCGCAAAGCGGTGCGGCAGGCCCTGGAAACAGCGCAGGCCTAAAGCACTCTCAACGCGTGATAACATAAAAAGTTATTCTGACCAGGAAACCGCAGAAAAAACACCCCAAACAGAGCAAAACAGCAAAAAACAGACAGCGGTTTAAATCAGCCCGCTGTCAGCAAAGCAGCCCTTCATCCGCGTCAGCGTGCGCTCAATGTCTTCATCCAGCCCCACTGAAATACGAATCATGCCGTCAGACAGCCCCATTTGGGCGCGTTCATCCGGAGGAATCTCAGAAGACGTGCTGTGACCAGGAGCCGAAAAGAGGGTTTTATAAAAGCCCAGGCTGACGGCCAGATAACCCACCTCTGCCGCCTGCATGCGGGCCATCACGGCATTGGCCTGCTCTGCCGTACCCGCATCCACCACCAGCATACCGCCATAACCATAGCCAGCATTGCTGATTTGCTGCATCAGGGCGTAACCATTGTGTGCAGGCAGGCCCGGATAAAACACCGGCAGGCCGGCTTCAGACAGGCCCTCGGCCAGAAAGAGGGCATTGCGACTATGACGCTGCATGCGGATATGCAGGCTGTGCAGATTTTTCAGCAGACTGGCCGAGCGAAAGCTGTCGAGCACAGGCCCCAGCAGCATGCTGGGGCCGCTGTTGACGTCACTCAAGGCGTTAATAAAGGCTTTATCGGCACAGATGGCCCCGGCCACACAATCGCTGGTGCCGTTGATAAACTTGGTCAGGCTGTGCACGACAATATCTGCCCCGTGCAGCGCCGGGGTTATCACCATCGGGCTGAAGGTATTGTCGACCATCAGCTTCAGCCCGTGGGCACGGGTCAGGCCGGAAAGCGCGGGCAGATCAGCCACTTCCAGCAGCGGATTGCTGATGCTCTCAGTGTAAATCAGGCGGGTCCGGTCTGTAATCGCCGCTTCAACCTGCTCCAGCTCGGCCAGATTCACAAAGCGGGTCTGGATGCCAAAGCGTGGCAATAAATTTTTCAGCAGGGCGTAGGTGCCACCATACACAGTGCGACTGGCAATGATCTCATCTCCGCTGCTGCAGAGCTGCAGCAGACTGCAGGCAATGGCCGACATGCCTGAGGCCGTAACCTGAGCGGATTCGGTCTGCTCCATGCGGGCCAGGGCCGTGGCCAGGTACTTATTACTGGGGTTCCAGTGCCGGGAGTATAAAAAGCAGCCTTCGATCTCATGCTCAAAGAGCTCGGCCATGGTTCCGGGATTTAAAAAGGTATAGGTCGAAGAATCATTGATAGAAGGGTTGACCTCACCATACTCGCCAAACACCAGATAATCCTGAATTTCGCTGGCCGGATCAAAAGACATCGCTATTCCTCGCTTGTATCGTTATGCTGACTTCAGCGTAACCGGCACTGCAGGTCTTTGCCCAGCATAAACCCGCCGAAAAGCGGCCCAAGGGCTTATTTTTCGATCAGCAGACGCAGGGTGGTGGCTGACTTTTCGAGGGCCAGGCCGACCGACTCAAGCTTATCAATAATCCGGTTCCAGAGAATAATCTCCGGGGCTTCCAGCGGGCTGTCAGGCTGAAAGATCACCACCAGCGCAGCATGGGCCTGCTGTTCCAGGCTATGGGCCTGGCGGGCAATTTCCTCAATCACGCCCAGCACGCTCTGGGCTTCCGGGCCACTGAAAGAGGCTTCAGCCAGACTGCTGAGCTCATCGAGAAAAATCATCGAGAGCAATTCCCGCATACGCTGCAGCGTCTGCAGCATATTTTTCATGACCTGCTCCAGGGCAGGGGGATAGTGCAGCTCCCGCAGGGCAAAAATTTTGCCCAGAATCTCAGCGCGATCTGAAATGCTGTCGAGGGTAAAGATCAGCTCCAGAAAATCCCGCTTGGGAAAAGGAAAAAACAGGCTCTGGGTCACAATGGTGCGAATCTGGATCTTGATTTGATCAATCTCGCCTTCTTTTTCGGAGATCTCATGCGCCGTTTGCTGGCACGCTTTGAGATCCCGCTGTTTGATCTGCTCAAATAGACGCGGAATCAGAAACACCACTTTATTGGTGCTGCTCATCATATCCTGAACCAGTAAAAACGGAGACTTCCCCAGAAGTTTGTCTATACGGATACCCATGGCTGGCCTTTTTTTCTCCTTGGCGCTGAACTGTCCTTCATCATAGCGCTTTCAGGGCACAAAACTGAAGGCGCTCGCCACACTTTTAACGAAGACTTTGCCTGACATGGATTATTTTTGTCTGAAATTGGGTATA
This sequence comes from Candidatus Sericytochromatia bacterium, assembly GCA_015272195.1. Classification (GTDB taxonomy): domain Bacteria; phylum Cyanobacteriota; class Sericytochromatia; order UBA7694; family UBA7694; genus JACYMC01. The sequence continues at coordinate 16,321 of JACYMC010000236.1, read as the reverse complement.
ATCTGGATCAGAGTATTCAATATGGGAGCTTGTGTGTATGATCCGTGATAACAATCCATTTCAAAACCAGATCAGTGCGCTGCCACAAAGCCAGAATCTGAACCGTGCAGCCGTCGCGCCAGCACAAGGACCGCAAAGCAGCCCAGCGACAGAAACACCAGCTGCACCCCAGCCGCAGCTGCCCCTGACCTCCCAGAATGCAGCCTCAGTCCGGGCCCAGGCCAGCTTTGATCCCGGCAGCGGTCTGTTCAGCCGTTTAAACAACGCCAGAGCACAGGATCCTGAAAGCATGGGCGCTTCGGTGCTGCGCATCGTCAATGCCCTGCGTGCCAGCCAGCAGCAGACCTCCCCTTCAGTACTGGATGATATTGCCAGCAAACTCTCAGCTATCCGGGACCGCCTGACAGAACGGGGCGATGAAAACACCGCCAGCCAGGAAAGCACCGAAGCAACAGAGCCACAAATGGTCACCTTTCCCAGCTTTGGTAATGCGTCCAGCGAAGTGCAGGAAGCCGAGCAGACTGAATCTGACAGCAACGAAGTGCAGGAAGCCGAGCAGTCTGAATCCGACAGCAACGAAGTGCAGGAAGCTGAACAGTCTGAGTCTGACAGCAACGAAGTGCAGGAAGCCGGGCAGTCTGAGTCTGACAGCAACGAAGTGCAGGAAGCCGGGCAGTCTGAATCTGATAGCAACGAAGTACAGGAAGCCGGGCAGTCTGAATCTGATAGCAACGAAGTGCAGGAAGCCGAGCAGTCTGAATCTGATAGCAACGAAGTGCAGGAAGCCGAGCAGTCTGAATCTGATACCAGCGATGAAGATACGTCTGTTTCCGGTGGAGCTGCTGCAGTCAGCGAGCCCAACATGACCTTCCGCTCCGAACAGAATACACAGAATAACGAATCTGACGCTCTGGCAGACTACCAGCTGCAGGTGCGCAAACGCATTGAGCGCACCCTGGACCAACTGGCCAATACGCGGGTTTTTCAGAACAGCGAAGTCCTACGCGAAATCCGCGAAAAGCTGGCGGATATTTAAGGCTGCCTGACCTCAAAACGTTCAGGATGGGCCAGCCGGGTCAGACGCTCAGGCTGATTTAAAACAAACAGACGTGAACTGGGCGCCTGCATCTGACCGGCCAGGGTCGCGCGCAGGCGAAAATGCGTTCCCTGAAGCATGTCCGCAGGCAGTGACTGTGTACGCAGATTCAGATAACCCGGCGTAAGCGTATAAGCCTTCAGCCAGCGGGTATATCTGGGGTCATTGAGGGTGTCTGTCAAGACTTCAAATCCGGCCGGAATGCCAATTTGAATCCCCAGGGCCTGTGGTGTGCTTAAATGGTGACTAAAACGCAGACGCACCGGTATTTCTTCTCCCACAAGCATTTGTCGCAATGCCGGAAAGCCGACTTCCAGCTTCAGGTCGGGGTCCTGCCGATCTGCTTCAGCCTGCTGCACAAACAGGGCCGTTTCCCGGCTGAACCATTGTCCGGCAAAGAGATGCGCCAGCGTCAGGCTTTGCCAGCCCGTACGCCGGGCGTTCCAGCTGACAGAAAACCGCTGCATCTCACCCGCAGCCAAAAGAACGGATTCTGTGGCCGGTTGGCCGGCAAAACGATAGCGACTGCGCTGGGGTGTGCCTGTGGCGTTGTACAGTGTCACGGGAATCTGCAGCTGATCGCCCCTGAGTGCAAAGCGGGGCAGCTCTGCCTCAGCCAATACCGCCGGCTGAATCTGCAAAGTCTGGGCAAAAGTCACCGGCATCTGGGCGTTCAGATGCCGCCACTGCAGCCGATGCGGTCCAGCATGGTAAGCCGGGGGCAGATTCAGAGAAGGGGCCGGTGAAGGCTGGTAATGTAAAAGCTGCAGCTGTTCAGCAGGCTGGGTTAAAGCCACTGAGAGAGGTGCAGACTCAGGCAATACAGACACAAGGGGTTGCCAGGCCGTCCGCACCAGCATCAGTGGACTGAGAACGGTCAGACTGGCCAACAGAACCACCGCAGCCTGTCGACTGGATTGCTGCCCCGGCGCCAGACGCTGGAACCAGAACCACCAGGTCAGCTGTAACACGGACCAGACCAAAAACAACAGCGGCTGCGCCAGGGGCTGGTGAGCCCAGACAAAACAATACGTCCAGAACCAGAGCTGCCCCTGCAGCAAAGGCAGCCAGGCCACTACCGGATGCAAATCCAGCTTCAACTGCTGCATCTGCCAGCCCAGGGTAAGACCAGCCGGCAGGCTCAGTAACAGAGACAGACAGACCGGCAGCCACACAGGCAGCGTTAAACTGCTCAGCAGCGTCAGCACACAACCCGCAAACCCCAGAAGCAGCAGTTGTTTTTGAAGGCGCGCAATCGTCTGTTTGCGCTGCCGGCTGGCAAAAGGACGCTGATGCTGGCGAATACGCCGCTGCAGCAGCCGCCAGACCCAGATCCAGGGCAGGGCAACACACAAAAGGGCTGCCAAAATCCAGCCCGGCAAAGCCAGTGGAGCGGGCGCCGCCGACTTGTGACTGCTCAGCCATTGCCAGCTGGCAGACACAGGCATGGCCTGCTGGGGATACTGCCCCAGCACCTGATAACGGGCCAGGTCTAAAGCGGCACCGCCCAGCGTCACAGTCAGTGTCTGCAAGGCGTGCGGAGGCTTCTGCTGAGATTCAGCCAAACCTGGCTGTGGACCAGGCAGCCAGTGCAGCAGCTGACTGTTTCCCTGAGCGTCATGTAAAAGCAGGGTCGTCGGTACAGACGGCAGCGCTGGCAAGGGCAATGGCCGGGATTGCTTGTCCGCAGGCACAAGCCCCTGGGCCAGCACCTGCTGTTGCTGAAACAGCAGCCAGGAAACGGACGTTTGCTGTGTAGCGAGCAGTTGCCATTGGCCGGTTTGTACTGAATACGTCGCCTGCCAGGGTGCCGTACTGCGCCGCAAAGACCAGCTGCCCTGGGCCAGATGCCCCTGGCTGTCGCCGGCTGCGTAGGCCAGTTTTTTGGCCTGAAAATGCGCCGGCAGAGTCACTTCTGCCCGCCCGGCCTGAATAGCAAAAGACTTGCCCAGAACCTGAATCCAGCCATTTTCAACGGGCTGACCCGCCGAACCCAGCGCAAAGATCGTCAGCTGCTGGGCGCTGCCGCTCTGGGGCAGAACATCACTTAAAAGCCAGACCCGCAGCGCGTCCTCTGCAGCAGCGGGCACAGGATGCAACGGCAGTTTCAGTGGGAGCGGCGGATGGCGCAGCCCCTGAAGCTCAATGTACAAGGTTCCTCTGGCCTCAGGGGGTATTTGCCAGCGCACCTGAGCGGCACCCGCTGTGAGCGCCACACGCTCACGGTAACGGAGCTTGCCCGCTCGGATGCTGAGCTGAACAGCTTTCAGCTCTTCGGGAAGCTGACTCAGATGCAGCTGCAGCACCTCCCCCGGATGGTAGCCGGGGCGATCGCTGAGCAAGCGCCCATTGTGCTGGTGTACATACAGCGGAAGGCTAAAAGCCTGTTCCGAGCGCCCGGCTTGTCGCCAGTGCATCCAATAAACACCGGCATCCAGTGCCGGCAGTTGACTGCGCCAGATAACACCGCTGGCTGAGGGCGTTTCTACGCTGTCAATGGGCTGCAACGTCTGGGCGCGTGGGTTTTCAAGCGTTAATTTGTATTCGGGTGCATCAGCAGTACGCAGTAAACTCAGCTCAAACGGCTGACCCGCCGTCAGACGCTGTGGCAGCAAGCCTTGCAGCTCAGAATCTGAACGGGTGGGCTGCATCAGCAGACCATAACTTTCGAGCCCCAGTAAAAGCAGGGGCAAGAGCAGCCACAGGAAATAGGGGGCTTTGTGCAGACTTTGTTCGGTGGCTTTCATCTTCCGGCTCCCAAAACACAAGTTGGCTGCGGCTGCCTGCGGACTTGAACTGCTGCCAGCCAGGGCAGCCGTGCTGCGTTCAAAGAGAACGCACAAAGCTGGCCACAACATAAAACGCGGCCTTCCTGCGTGGCAGGAAGGCCGTTATTTTTTAAACGGGCAGAGAGGGATTCGAACCCTCGAAGCAGCTCATCACCGCTTACAGACTTTCCAGGTCTGCTGAATCAACCACTCTCACATCTGCCCTTGCGGGTTTTTTGCCTGTTCAGATCAGCGGAGAGGGTGGGATTCGAACCCACGTGACCCTTGCGGGCCAATCCGCTTTCGAGGCGGTTCCGTTATGACCACTTCGGTACCTCTCCAGACAGCCTTCTGGCAAACTGGTGAACACATTGCTGCGTCTCCAGTGCTGAACAGTATAGCACAGGCGCTTCGGGCTCCCAAAAGGGGATTGGCAAAAATTTACCCGGGCAAATCCGTCGGCCAGCGCTCAAAGTGCTTCAGCAGACTCAACAGCGCCAGCCGACAATGACTGAAGCTCAGCCCGCCCTGAAGATAGGCCACAAAAGGATCGCGCAACGGACCATCTGCCGACAACTCAATACTGGAGCCCTCTGCAAAGGTGCCGGCAGCCATGATCACTTCATGAAAGTAGCCGTGTGACTGAAAGGGTTCGGGGGTCACATAGGCGTCAATCGGACAGGCCCGCTGAATGGCCTGGCAAAAGCCCACCAGGTTTTCACGCGAGCCCAGTTGTACAGCCTGAATAATATCTGTGCGTGCGGCGCTTGCTTCAGGAGACACGCTGAAACCCACCTGACTGAGGACGTGGGCAGTCAGTACAGCCCCTTTCAGTGCTTCAGCCACCGTGTGCGGTGCCATAAAAAAGCCCTGAAACGCCAGACGGGTAAAGCCCTGAGTAGCTCCGCCGGAGCGGCCCATGCCTGGTGCATAAACTCTGCAGGCCACCTTTTCAATCAGGTCCTCACGCCCCGCAACATAACCACCTGTGGGCACCAGGCCGCCGCCGGGATTTTTGATCAGAGAGCCGGCCATCAGATCGGCCCCTACCGCACAGGGCTCGCAATCTTCCACAAACTCACCATAGCAGTTGTCAACAAAAACCAGTATCTCGGGCCGCAGGCCTTTGACGGTCTGCACAATCTGCTCAATTTCAGCCACTGGAATCGCCCGCCGCCAGCTATAGCCCCGGCTGCGCTGAATCATCACCAGGCGGGTTTCCGGGCGCAGCCAGTCTTCCCAGGGGCAGTCCTGCGGGCTGATGTAATCGCGCACATCCACCTCGCGGTACTTAACACCCCAATCCTGCAGACTGCCCACATTCTGATCGCCGCGCACGCCCACCACCTCTTCGAGGGTGTCATAAGGATGCCCGGTGACAAACAGCAGCTCATCACCCGGCCGCAGCACGCCAAAGAGGGCAGCGGTAATGGCGTGGGTGCCTGAAGCAATATGGGGCCTGACCAGTGCAGCTTCAGCGCCAAAAACGCGGGCATAAACGTTTTCAAGGGCATCACGGCCGATATCGTCATGGCCATAGCCATAGGTGCCCTGCAGGTGGTGCTCGCCAATGCGCTCCTCCTGAAAAGCCGCCAGCACGCGGGCCTGATTCTGCAACTCCCGCGTTGCAATCGCGTCAAAAATAGATTTTAAAGGAGCACTCTGGGCCTCCAGCCAGTGCAAAGCGCTTGAAAGGGCCTGTGGATCCTGAAGTTCTGTGAACATGGTATTTGCTTTCTTATTCTTAAAAAGATGAATTGCTGACAGTATAGATCAGCCCCCGACGTGACGGTTGCAGATGCCGTTTACAGCCAAAGCGCGTATAATAAAGGCAGTTTGCTCCCCTATTTTTGTGTCTGAAAGGAAACCGGTCCCTGGGCCTCATGGCAAAAAAAAACCACCTGACCTCGCTGCAGCGCGAAATGCTCTCACCGCTGACGGGCAAAATTGTGACCGGCTTCCGCTATGAGCCCAGCCCCAACCGCCAGCTTTTTTCAGATAAATTCTCCATTCGCCTGCGCCAGCTGGAGCATCATGACAGTGAACTCTACCTGGGCATTCACTACAAACGCTATGGTCAGGAGCAGGCAGCGCTGAACATGAGCACCAATCTGCTGCTGACGGATCGTATTGAGCGGGCACCCCTGCTGCACGGTTTTGCAGCAGAGCACCAAAAAACTTTGCAGGGTTTTTTCCGGCAGCCTGTCACCGGCTTTTATCTCAGCATCCAGCAAACGCTGATTGTACACTGTGCACACCAGTCTTTAATGTTTGAGCTTGAGCGCAGTGAGGATGAGCAGCTTTATCTGGGCTGGGCCCTGGCCTGAAGCAAAAAAGTTCTGTGACGAAAAAGACACGGAACTTTTTCACCATGACCGCCGTCACATAAACAGCACAAGATACCTCACGGTTCAGGTGCGGGCGCTCTGGATGCAGAGGCCAAAAAAGCACAGAAAGACGTTCTGGCAATCTAAAAATGGCGAGCATTAACGTGAAAGAAGAGCAGGAAGCCCTGATTATCCGCTGTCAAAGCGGTGATCGGCAAGCTTTTATGGAACTGGTACAGACTTACCAGAACATGGTCTTTGCCATTCTCTACCGCATGCTCAAAGAACGTGAAGAGATTGAAGACCTCGCACAGGAAGTCTGGGTCAAAGTCTATCAGTCGATTCGCAAGCTCAAGTCGCCAGCTGCTTTTCGCTCCTGGCTGCACCGCATTGCCCTGAACGCCTTCCGTGACCGGATGCGCCAGAAAGGCAATCAGATTGCTTTTTCGCTGGATGACAGTTACCAGATGGATAACGGTGACAGCATCCAGGTCGAAATGGAAGCCCCTGGTTTGCTGCCCGAAGAAGAACTGCTGCAAACCGAGTGGCAGGAACGCCTCGAAGCAGCGATTCTGGAACTGCCTTACTCCCACCGGGCCGTGATTGTGATGCGCGAAATTCAGGGCATGTCCTACGACGAAATTGCTTTTGCCATGGATATTTCCCTGGGCACGGTCAAATCCCGGATTGCCCGGGCCCGCGAAAAACTGATTGTCCGACTGTCTGAATACATGAAAGAAAAGGAGGGAAGCCAAGCATGACAGACACATTTGATCCCCGACGCAACACCGATATCTCTTCCTTCCTGGATCAGGAAGCCCCGGCGGGTGAAAACACCCGTCAGCTGCTGGAAAGCAGCTTTGGTGCCCAGGTGCACTACCGCAATATTGAGAACATCAGCCGCGCCTGCCAGCAGCAAGGCGTCCCTGTAGGTCAGCACCCCGGTTTCCTGGATCGCCTGATGGGTGCCCTCGACGGCTTGGAACAGCTTGCTGAAACCGAAGATTTTGAATGCCTCTCAGCCTGGCACGACGGCATGCACCCCATTGAAGATGAAACCGCACTTGAGCAGGGAGCTGCTCAGACCTGCCTGCAGAATATCCGCAGCCTGGCTCAGGCCATGCAGGCTCTGCCCCAGATGCAGGCGCAGGCAGACTTTGCCGATATTGTCATGGCAGCCTTGCCACAGGATCACCGCGACGAAAACGAGCGCCGCCTCGGGCAAGCACTGCAAGCCCTGCCTCAGATACAGGCCCCCGAAGGCTTTGCCCAGCAGGTCACGCAAGCCATTGCGCAGCAGGAATCCCTGGCTGAGACCAATGCTCAACGCCTTACTGCTGCCTTACAGGCCCTGCCACAGCCCGAAGTCCCGGCTGGTTTTGCCCAGCAGGTCATGCAGCGCATTGAGGCTCTGACTCAGGACACCCACAGCCAGAACCAGCAGCGTCTTGACCTTGCACTGCAGGCTTTGCCTCAGATTCAAGCACCTGCTGATTTTGCAGCGCGTGTCATGCAGCAGATTGATACCCTGCAGCAGCCGATTTCAGCAGAAGACACAGAAAATATCTCCGCTTGTCTGGACGGGGAACTTTCTGAACACGAAAGCCGTCAGACATTAAAGGCACTGCAGGCAAACCCTGCACTGTCACGGCAGCACCGCCAGCACCAGCAGCTTTCAGCTGCCCTGCAGGCCCTGCCCAGACCCGAAGCCACACCAGGCTTTGTGGCAAAAGTGATGCTGGCCACGGAACAGGCCGCCAGGCCAAAACTCTTTGCCTTGCCCTGGCTGATGCGCAGCCGGGCCGGACAGATGGTTGCTGGATTTGGTCTCTTTGGTCTGCTGGTCATGCTCAGTCAGACCCTGGTCACTGGCACCCAGGGACCGACGGAAGTTGCAACAGGCCCACAGGTTCAGATTATTCAGGTCGAACATCAGCCCGAAGACTTGCTGTTCACCGACATGATAGATATGGACAATGTATTGGAACATGTTGCCGAAGAAGATTATAATTTATGGATAGGAGGGTAGGTTTGAGGTATGAAAACAAAAACAATCACCCAAATTGCACTCAGTGCACTGTTTGCTTGGGGCGTCGCTCTGACTCCCGCTTTTGCTGATATCACGCAGCCTCAGAAACCTGCTGCAGCCCCGTCCGGTCCCATCAACTGGAGTGCTTTGAATCTCAGCCCCGATCAGGTCAAAAAAATCAACGCGCTGCGCCTGGATTACAACAAACAGGCGATTCAGCTCAAAGCCAATATTCAGATTAAACAGCTGGAAATTCAAAAGCAATTGATGGCGCCCGCACCCAACCCCAGTCTGGTGCGTCAGCTGCTGCAGGACAAATTAAAACTGGAAGGGCAGATACAGTCTGCATCGCTGGATCACTTTCTGGCCATTAAAAAGCTGCTGACCCCGGCCCAGTTGGCTAAGCTGTCTGAAGCCGTTGTGATCAAATAAAGCAAGACCTGCAAAGATCACTTGACAGACAAAAACAAAGCCCGGATTCTGACACGGAATTCGGGCTTTGTTGTGGAGTCTGAGACCCGCGCTCTGTTATAGTAATAGAAACACAACAGCGTCTGAACATGTAAATGGAGGCTTCAATGGCCGGACTCAGAGATATTTTACGCCGGGCTTTTGGCGGTCGCCCCCCCGAAGAGGCTTTGGCTGCATTCAAAGAAAAAATGCATGACCAGATCAACGCCTTTAAAGACAATCCTGAAGGGCAGGCACAGCTGCGCAGCTACCTGCAGTCCTTTTTACAGCCCCTGCAATATTTTAATATGCTGGTGGTGCGCCCGGCCCTTAACGATAACGACAAAATGCGTGAAATGGCGCAAAAATACGGCGTTAATAAGGTTGAGCTGAAGCGGGTATTTAAAATCGCCCTGGAGCTGGAAGACAAAGTCCAGCGCTATTTCCAGAACCCTGAATCCGTCGATCAGCTGATTATTACCCTGCGCAAGGTGGTCAATGTACTGGATGAACAAATTCTGACCGATGTGATTGAAGCGCTGGATTATAACATCGACTACAACCGCATCGAAAAAGCCTATCTGGACTACCAGACAACCCTGCAGCAGGCTTATAACGTTGAAGGACTGAACCGGGACCTGCAGGGTATTCTGGGCGGTCTGTTTGGCAACCTCAAAAATGTCTTTGCCACCGCCGGCCAGACCCCGCGTCACAAACCGTCTGACAAACACGCTGAAGTGCGTATGCTGGAGCCTGAGCTGCAAAATCTGTACGATCGTCAGCGCCAGGAAGGCTTTAGCCACGAAGAAGCCATGGCCACAGTGACCGAAAAACGCGACCTCGACGCCCTGCCCAAAGACTATCTGGAAGCCTACCGCACCCTGCGCCAGGAAGGGCGCCCTCACGCCGACGCCCTGGCCTACGTTCAGAACCTGGCCCAGCGGGCAGCACAGGATGAAAGCCATGGCTGATTTGCAACTGCAGCGCGTCTCCGGCCCCTCAGCGGTCTCGGGCTTACGCAGTGTCGGGCTGGACAGCGCCAACCGTCTCAGCTTTCAGTCAGCTTTGCAGCACTGGTTACAGGTTGGCCAGCGGCCTCAGCGCAGATCCGAGCAGCTCAGCGCAAACGATCTGCTGACCATGAACCCCAATTTAAATCTGAAGCTGCAGCAGCAGGTCCAGCAATGGCATGCTGAAACCCAGGAAGCGTTTCAGGCGATTCAGCCTGCAGGCACCGTAAATGCGGTTCAGCAACAGCTGCCAGCTATCCGCGCCCTGAGCGGCCTGGGTCAGACAGACACACAGCAACTGAGCGACTTTCGCCACCCCAAAGGGCCCCTGGTGGAACACCATCTGGATCAGCCTTTTGGCAAAGTTGTGGCCCCAACGGCCCTGTCTGCAGCCCTGATGGGGCAAGGAACGGCCGTGGCGCAGACCCATCTGGTCCCTGAGTCGCTGAAACACTTACTGCGTGGTCTGGATCAGCTGGGACCGATCGAGAAAAAACCGCGCGTTCACCCACTGCGCAACGACTACAGCCACTGGCAGCAAGGCGTCGCCTGATGCCTGCACAAGGCACGGTTCGGGCTTAGCCCAGTGCTGCCAGCATGCCGACCACCAGGCCCATCACGCCGCCGAGGGCCCCGTACCAGATCAGCGCCCTGAAAATAGGCTGAGCAAAGTCAAAAAGCGCTTCAATACGCTCTGGCGGCATGCGCAGCACTTCACGCTTGACAATCGCCTCAAAATCAATCGGCTCCAGCACTTCCCGGTTATTGATCCGCAAACCGTCAATCAGGCTGTCAACGGCCAGATTTTCCAGATCTTCTTTGGTATCCTGCTGCAGGTGTGTGTTCAGTACATCCACAAAACCAATGGTGATGTCTTTCAGGGCCAGGTGAATCGTCTGCTGAAAGGCCTGGCTGCGGGGCGTCTGAGCCAGTGTCAGCTGCTCCAGCACCTGGGCCATATCGCTTTCCAGAATACGGTAATTGAGCCAGCTGCTGAGCTTGCCGTGCTGTAAAGGCGCCAGGGCCTGATCCAGCAATTCAGGCAGGACCTTTTGACTCAGGGAAGAAGCATAGAGTATCTGCAGCAGTCGGGCCGGCACCTGTTTCAGACGATAAGAGGGTATTTCACCCAGCCAGTCACCGGGGGGACGCTCCAGGCAATGCAGAGCCAGAACCTGCCGGGCCTGAGCCTGCAGCGCCAGACAAATCGCCGCCTGTTCGCTCAGCAACTGCTGGCGTAAATGATGATGAATCAGCCCCAGTTCTGTATCAAAGCGCTGCAGGCCCTCGCGCAAACTGTGCAGTCCCAGCGATTGCAGCAGCGCTTTCAAATCCAGCTGCTGCAGCAACTCATCCACAAAACCATCCATCAGATCACTTAATAACTCAACGGTCTGGGGACTTTCGAGCACATGCTCGCGCACAATGGCCTGCAATGTGGCCACCTCAAAAAGTTCAGGATCCAGCCCCAGCTCTGCCAGCGCCAGTTGCGGCAGATGGGTTTCGCTCAGCTGATGCCACCATTGCTTCAGCCCCTCTGTTTTGCTGGCCAGATACGGCTCCAGCTGATCGTCAATCACCACATCCACCACCCGGCGGACATCCTGACGCACCCCCCCAAAATTGACCAGCATCACCTCCAGCAGCCCCTGCTTCTGAACATCTGAAAGCACTGATTTGGCAATACGGGCCTTGTTCTGGCGCGCCATTTCCAGAATATAAGAGGCCAGAATATCGATCAGGCCATCGCTCTCCTGACGAATCAGATTCAGCAACTGGCCTTCCCAGAGGCTGCCAAGGGTCTGCTGGCCGCGCAGGATCTCACCCAGATAACGCTGCAGCAAATCGTGCAGCTCCTGCTGCAGCGCTTCAGACTTGACCCAGTCCAGCAAATAGTGCACCAGCTGGGTCTTGGGCAGGCTCTGGCCTGGTGTAATCTGCTCCAGCTGCAGATCCAGATGACCATCCCAGCGAAGCAGCAGCGTCTGCAAAAGCTGATCCCAGTGGGGACGCGCCTGCAGATGACGGGTCCAGTGACTGAGCTGGGTTTCAATCAGGCGATCACTCTGCGCATAAAGGGCGTCCAGCAGCGCAGGCGAGAGCTGATCACTGAGCGGATAATTATGCTGACGCCAGTCTTCCAGACGGCGGTTGATCCAGCGTCTCAGCTGAACCTCACTGCCCTGCAAGGCCTGCAGCAGCGCCTGACGCAGCAAGCTCTGGTCTTCGGCGCTGAGACTGAGCTGGTGCACTTCAGCCAGGGCAGCAGCCACAATCTCGTCGCGGTAGCGGTAAATCTGCTCAAAACTCAGCTCCAGCAGCAGGGGGACCACCACATCGTAATTGTCGCGGGTGGCAGTGCGAAAGCGCTGATCCCAGGCCGCGTAATCGTTCTGGGAGAGCACGCCTTTGATCACTTCTTTCCAGCGCTGATGATAGCGTTCCAGAATGCTGACCATATTTTGCTTGGAGAGCAGTTTCTGATCAATAAATCGCGACATGCTGTCGGCCAGGGCCGCTTTGTTTTTGATAAAAACCCCCGGCGTAAAAGGCAGCGGCTTGCGCAACAGTGGCCAGTAGCGCGCATAATGGGGTTTAAACAGCATTTTGATGGCCAGCCAGTTGGTGCCGATGCCCGTCAGTGCATAAACCAGAGGGTAGCTGAACAGCGCCGGCAAGCCCAGCAGCCAGATCTGGCTGACAGCCTGACTGCCAGGCAGCAGCATCAGACCGGAAAGCGCCAGGCCCACCCCACCCCCGAGTACCGCGCCAAAAAGGGTAATGGGCTGCAGCTCCTTGCCCATAAAGCCTTCCATCTCGGCCTGCATCTCAGCGTCAGAGAAACGCACAAAACTCTCTTTCACGGTCAGGGCAATGCGCCCGTCAAAGAGATTATGATCCCGAATCAGTTCAATCAGGAAGCCCACCAGCACCTCGCGCAGCTGGGCGGCAATCTGCTGGTTTTCGCTCAGCGTAAAAAACACGTCCACCAACTGGCTGTAGAGCTTATCAATACGCTCCTGCTGAAACGAGTCCAGAAACTGATTCAGGCGCATTTCATAAACATGCCCCAGCTTCTGGCGCAGCAACTCACGGGTGGGTGGGGGCAGCAACTCGGCAATCTGGCGATTGGCCAGCCACTCGGGCAAACGCTGCAGCACCTGCTGAAGTATCAGCTGCTTCAAAGCAGGATGATGCAAACGCTGCAGCAGTTCATGGCTTAAGCGGGGGCCGTCCCCACTGTCACGCAGCAGCAGACTGCCAAGACTGCGGCCTTTTAGCTGCTGCCACAGGTCCAGCCCCCAGCGCCGGGCCAGCCGGGGCAGCGCAGGCAAAAGACGCGTCTCCACCTGCTGTCGCAGGTAAGGGTACAAAAAGCGCTGCCACAGCGGCGGCAGATGCAAATCTTTGAGCACCGAAAAACTGTGCAAAGGCCGTGAAAAAACCGGATCCAGAATACTCAGATCCAGACGGGGCAGATAGGTGTTGAGCAGGCGTAAAAGCGTACGGGTCAGGGCAGGGTAATCAATCAGGTGGCGTTCGGCATAAGTCAGCACCTGACCAATAGAGGTCCGGGCCAGAAAGCGATTGGTCATCTCAATCAGCTCCGGCATGGACTGGCCGGCAATCACTTTGATTTCTTCGAGGATGTTTTCAATAATACGGTAACGCTCGGTGATTTGCTCGGTAAACAGGGTGGCGGTCAGGTGTTTGACCAGATTTTCGCTGCGCAGATGCTCGTTGATAGCGCTTCTCACCAGTTCTTCGAGTTCCAGGCGGTTCTGAGCTGCCCAGTTTTCCAGCAACACCAGGGCATCGGGCAGGTAGCGTTCCAACAGCTGCAGCAACTGCCTTTCCAGCTTCTGGTTCAGCAGCATTGCCAGCGGCAGCTCCAGTTTTTTGAGCACCTGCACCCCGTGGCGCAGCAACTCTTCAAGCAGACGCTCACCCTGGGAGGTATTGAGCACATCCAGCAAGCGTAAAGCCAGATTCTGCGCGATGTTTCGGCTGGGCACCTCACCCAGCAGCTCCGACAGTGTCAGGGTGCGCAGATGGGCTTCCAGGCGGGCCAGCAGCTCCGGCAAGGCCAGCAGGCTTTCGAGCTGATCGAGTGTGTCGAGCAGACCGCTGCTGCGCAGGGTCTGATCCAGATTCTCACTCAGGCTGTCCAGCAAGCTCTCAAGCAAGGTGTCGTCCAGCAGGGCTTCACAGGGCAGGTCCTCCAGCAGCTGGTGCAGTTCCTCAGCCATGCGCTCCTGGTTGTGCGCCAGCAGACGCAAAAGCATCTGCCACAACCGCTCCAGCACTTCTTCCTGCTGATCAGGACTAAACACCTCGGTCAGCTCTACATGCTCAATCAGGGTTTGCAGCGCTGCGTTCAGAATGGGTTCGCGCTGCTGGCGCAGGTAGTGCTTCAGATTGGCCAGGGTCTGCTGGTAGCCACGCAAATCGCCGGGGGTTTCAAGACGCAGGACCTGGGCCTTAAGATTATGGGCAATAATATAACGCAAGAGGCTTTCAAAAGAGGCCTTGAACTCAGGGGTATCGAATTCTTCCAGCAGGGTACGGGGGGTAATCAGACGCTCTTCCACCAGGGCACTCATGGCGTCTTCAAGGGCTTCGCGATTTTTGACGATATCCCCCCCGCCAATCAGGGGATACTCTCTGAACAGCATGCGAATCGCCAGTGAGTTGGTCAGGTAGCCCACCAGGGCCCCTGTCAGAAGATTGCCGCCCAGCAGCAGCGCGTCAATGGCCATTTACGCCACAAAAACCGTTTTGATGTTCACGAACTCATGCAGCCCCCAGGGCCCCAGCTCGCGACCATAGCCACTCTCACGTACACCGCCAAAGGGCAGACGGGGATCTGACTTCACAAAATCGTTGACAAAAGCACAGCCCGCCTGCAGCTGTTCTGCTGCGATCTGTTCGGCCAAAGCGATATTCTGACTAAAGACAGCCGCACCCAGCCCATAGCGACTGTGATTGGCCAGCCTGACGGCTTCAGGCGTATCAGACGCGGCAATCACAACAGCCACCGGGCCAAAGAGTTCTTCGTCAAAAGCAGGCATGCCCGGCACAACGTCTGTCAGCACCGTGGCTGGATAAAACCAGCCAGGACCCGGCGGCAGCTCGCCACCCAGCAGGCAGCGGGCCCCGGCGGCCAGACTCTGGCTGACCTGGTGGTGCAGGGTTTCGCGCAAATCACTGCGGGCCAGCGGACCCAGGGTGGTGGCAGGGTGTAGCGGGTCCCCCATCACGGCCTGCTGCATTTCAGCCAGCAGCAGGTACTCAAACTCCGCTTTGACGGACCTGTCGACGATCAGCCGCTTGGCTGCAATACAGCTCTGTCCCGCGTTAATCAGGCGGCTGCGGGCGCAGAGGCGGGCCGCCGCCGCCAGATCGGCATCGGCCAGAATCAGGTAGGGGTCGCTGCCCCCCAGCTCCAGCACGGTTTTTTTGAGGGCCGCACCCGCTTGAGCCGCCACGGCACGCCCGGCACGGGTACTGCCGGTAAGCGTCACAGCCTGGATTTCAGGGCGCTGAATCAGGGCCGGAATTGCCTCGGCACTGACGGGCAGATGAAGAAAGAGATCAACCGGGGCAGCGACAGCTTGCAGCGCCGCGTGCCAGAGTGTTTCAAGCGCAGCGGCGCAGCCAGGCACATTCGGGGCATGCTTGAGCAAAACGGCGTTACCCGCCATCAAAGCCGGCGCACTGCAGCGCAGCACCTGCCAGATCGGAAAATTCCAGGGCATAATGGCGAGAATGGGGCCGAGGGGCTGATAGGTCACATAACTTTTGTGGGCCTCGGTAGCCACAGGCTGTGGCTTTAACTGAGCGGGCCCCTGCTCGGCATAGTAATCACAAACCCAGGCGGATTTTTCGACTTCTGCCAGCCCCTCTTGCAGGGGTTTACCCATTTCGGTGGCCATCAGTCGGGCCAGCTGATCTTTGCTGTTGCGAAGCTCCCCGGCCAGCGCCTGCAACAGTTGACTGCGCTGCAAAAAAGCGCTGTATCGCCAGTTTTGCCAGGCGCTGAAAGAGGCTTGCAAACGCGCTTCGCAGGGCACTGGATTCAGCACCGGCAGACGCTGCAACAGCTCGCCCGTGGCCGGATTGATGGCCTCAAAGTGCATCAATATCCTGCGCTGGGGGGTGTTTTTGGCTCAGCACCAGCAATGGCAAAGCGGGCGACAGCCCCACAAAGCTGTTCAGAAATGCATAGAGCCAGAAGGGGCCTTTCACCCTGCCAGCACGGGTTTCACGCCATGCCATGCGCAAAAAGATAACGGTCGAAAAACACAGATCCAGGGTCAGTGCTGTGCTGAAAGGGCTGGAAAAAGCACCCCGCAGAAAAGGGCGCCCGCGTTGGGGGCGTTCTTTGATCAGATGATAGGCAAACAGGCTGATGGGGGTGAGGGCACTGAGCAGCAAGAGCACTTTTTCGGGCCGGCGTGACTCAGCGCTGACACGTGAAGATCGGTTTGGCATGGAGAACTCCTTTGCTTGTCTGCCTGACAAGTGCAACAGACAGAAGCATTATACGCTGTTTTTAGAGCGCTTGTCCTGATTGTTGCTGCCTTTGACATACTCCCCTCCCTAAAGGAAGGGGATTCTCAAGCTACGCTTACCCCAAT
>JACYMC010000158.1 GCA_015272195.1 Candidatus Sericytochromatia bacterium | reverse complement strand
ACCCAGAACCGCCTCGCGTTCAATGAACATCTGCTGGATCGCTTTATTTCAAGGTTCGGTCTTGACCGAACTTCGATTAAATCCCACCCTGCCTACCCAGAGTTACGTGTTTACGGGGCCATTGCCTCATGAGTTCTGTCCGGAGTATTGCCTAATAAAACTGTGTGTTTTTTATGCATGATCGCTTACTCACTTTGTGTTGATTCTTCAAAAGATTCTACGGGCACGGCGTAGCGCCAGGCGGGAATCAGCTCCCGGTTGACTTCCAGCCACTGAGAACGGTTGCTGTGCTCCACCAGAGTATGGCCATCGGGTAAACGCTCGACCCGCGTGGGCCGGGTCATGCGCAGACCGGTGCCTGAGAGCAATGACCAGACAATCCGGCTTTTGCTGTCGACTTCGATCACGCGGCTGTTGCCAGTATCGGCAATCAGGGTGTGCCCATTGGACAGGCGGGTGGCGTATTCCGGCGAAAAGAGCAGGTTTTCGTCTCTGCCAAATTTACGCGGCGTCCCGTAGCTCCAGACCACTTCGCCTGCGGTGGTGATTTCGCTGACTGTATGCTGGCGCATATCTGTTACCAGCAGGTGGCCATTGTCGAGTGCGGCCACAGCGCTGGGGGCCCGGCCATGGGTCACCCGCTCCAGAATGGCTTCGCCCAGCGGCTGCAGGCTCAGGGGCAGTTCGGTGGTCTCACCCCGCTCCAGCAGGGCGTTGAGCAGCAACAAAGCCTGTTCATTATTGAGGGGCTCCAGCAATCTCTGCTCTTGCCAGTGCAGCCCAGCCATTTCTTCGCTGGTATCCAGGCGGCTGGTGCCCAGCAGGATCAGCGGCAGTTGCTGCTGCTGCAGACTTTGCTGAAAACCCTGCAGCCACTGCAGTGAGAGCGGATCACACCACTGCAGATCGTCCATCAGCAGCAGCAGGGGCTGGCGCTTGCCCAGCTGCAGTAAAATATCGCTGACCGATCGGAAAATCTGCTGCTGCAGGCGATCCGGGCTCATCAGCTTGAGCTGGGGTATTTCGAGATGGGGGTAGAGCAGGTACTCCAGCAAACTGCTGTTAAGACTGGCGTTGGCGATTTGCTCATGCTGCATCAGATCCTGAATGCGCTGATGCACCTCAGCATGGGGTACGGTTTCGTCTACTTCCAGCAGGGAGCGCACCAGATTCTGCAGCGTAAAATAGGCAAATCCCCGGCTGTAAGAGGTAGCCGTTCCCTGCAGCAGGCGGAGGTTGGGGACTTCGTCGAGCAGCTGATTATAGGTCTCCATGGCCAGGCGGGTTTTGCCCAGACCGCTGTCACCCTGCAGCAGCAGGCTCAGTGGCTGGCGCTCGCGCAGGGCCTCATGGCACTGGCTGCTGAGGCTGTTTAACAGCTCCTGACGGCCCACCAACGGGCTTTGGCGCTCGGTGAGTCCGCGGCTGCGCTGGCGCAATTGCCGGACACCCACCAGATCATAGGCTTGCAGGGGTTCTTTTTTGCCTTTGGCCTGAATCAGCTTGTCGGGCTTAAGCTCAAAGCTGTCTTTGATCAGGTGGTACATCTCTTCGGTGACCAGAATATTGCCCGGCACGGCGTTCTGCTCCATGCGGGCCGCGGTGTTGATGGAGTCACCCAGGACCTGGTGGTTTTTGCCGCCGCCGCCTTCGAGGGCGTTGATCGTGCCAGCGACCACCGTGCCCACGTTCAGACCAATGCGCATGTTGATACTGAAGCCCATGCGCTTTTCGAGATCAGCTCCAAAGCGCTGAATGATGCTGCGCATTTCCAGGGCGGCCAGGGCAGCCCTTTCGGGATCGTCTTCGTGGGCCATGGGCACGCCAAAAAGGGCCATAATGGCATCCCCGATAAACTTTTCAACAATGCCGCCAAATTTGGCAATGGCGGCGTTGCACTCCTGAAACAGGGGCTGAATAATATCTGAGACTTCTTCGGGATCCAGTTTTTCGGACATGGCCGTAAAACCGCAGACGTCGCAGAACAAAATGGCTACCAACCGGCGCTCAGACACGCGGGCCACAGCCGACTGGGCAATGGGGGCTGCCGGCTCTGAAATGCTGCGAGGCGTGCTGGGTGTGGCGGCTGTGCCCGGTACGGCTTAAGGCTGCGCTGCTGGCGTGGCTGAGGGTATAACAGTCTGTGCCACAGGTGGGCTGACAGCATAATCAGTCTGTGCTGCAGGATTGCTTGCTGCAAAGCTGACGGGTACCCTGTCAGGCTGAGGCGGCGCGGTATAAAGGGGAATTGCCGTCGGCGTGGGGGGCGTATACGCCATCGGCGGTGCTGAGGGGGACGCAGCAGATGCTGCCGACTGATGCAGGACCACACCACAATAGCCACAATGTCTGAAAAAAGGCGGCAAATACTGCTGGCAGTGCCAGCATTGGCTCAGCATACTCTGACCGCAGTGCCCACAATAGCTGTAGCGGCTTTCCTGCTGAAAGCCACAGGCCCCACAGCAGCGCTGTGGTGTGGCTGAATGCAAGGGACTTGAAAGATGGCCCATGAAATCCTCGACTGACAAAACTGACATCGCTCTGCAAATAGCGTCAAAAGCAGGCTGTTCAATTGTAACGGCTGTGATACCGCGACAACAAGGCTGGGTTAATTATACCTAAGCTTTTGGGCTTTGCCAAAACGGGGGGCACACCGGCGTCGTGATCTGCACAACACTGTGCGATAATGTCCTGATGACAGCGCAGCAAAAAAAAATTCTGATTGTTTACAGTGGCGGCACCATTGGTATGCGTCAGGGCCCGCAGGGTTATCAGCCTGAGACGGGCTATCTGCAGGCGCAGATGGCCAGCATACCCGCTTTTCAGCACCCGGATGTGCCGCCTTATGAGATTCTGGAGCTGCAGCCGCTGCTGGATTCGGCCAATATGCACCCCGATCGCTGGTGGGGCCTGGCGCAGGCCATTGCGCGGCATTACACAGATTACCAGGGTTTTGTGGTGCTGCACGGCACCGATACCATGGCCTATACCAGCTCGGCCCTGCCTTTTATGCTGCAGGGCCTCAACAAACCCGTGATTGTAACGGGCTCTCAGATTCCGCTCTGTGAGCTACGCAACGATGCCCAGGAAAACCTGATCACTTCTTTGCTGATTGCGGCCCGCTACCCCATTCCTGAGGTCTGTCTTTATTTTGGCGGGCGTCTGATGCGCGGTTGCCGGACCCTGAAGCTGGATGCCCAGGGTTTTCAGGCTTTTGCCTCACCCAACTATCCTTTGCTGGGCCAGGTGGGTATTGATATCGACATTTTTTGGGAGCGCATCCGGCCGGCCCGGCCTGAATCGCGCCCCCGCCTGCAGCCTCTTCATCACGCCACTGTTGGCGCTTTGCGTCTGTTTCCGGGGATTTCGGCTTCGGTCCTCGAAAACATGCTGCAACCCCCGCTGCAGGGGCTGGTGATCGAGTCTTATGGTGTAGGCAACGGTCCGGCCAATGATCCGGTCTTTTTGCGCGTGCTGCGCCAGGCCAGCCAGCGCGGTGTAGTGCTGATCAATTGTACCCAGTGTGTCAAAGGCAGTGTGGATCAGCAAGGCTATGCCACCGGGCAGGCCCTGGCTGAAACCGGTGTGGTGGCCGGTGGGGATCTGACCACCGAAGCCGCCCTGGCCAAACTGTACTATTTGCTCAGCGCGGGTTACACGCCTGACGAAACGCGGCGTTTGCTGCGCGAAGACTTTTGCGGTGAAATCAGTCACTGAGCGCAAGATGCAGACGCTCAGGCAAAGAAAAAAGGCCCTCGTGGGCCTTGCTAGAGTTTTGATGGGCTAACCAGTGGACTGTTTTCAAATCTTTAGTTATTTGGTCTGCTAATATATAAGCATAGATTTATGAAGAAAATATAAACCTGCGATAACCCCCTGAAGAACCTTCTATGAAATTTATTATCACTGTTCTCATTTGGTTGTGCTGGCCCGTTTCAACTGCCTGGGCCTGGGATTTTGCCGTGCATTTTGTGATTGCTCAGCGGGCCTATGACGAACTCTCGCAGGCACAGCAGCTCGAAGTCCGGCGCCTGAGCGCGCTGCTGGCTCAGGCCGAACCCGCCGTCAGCGATTTTGTGCCGGCCTCGGTCTGGCTGGATGCACAGAACTGGAGTGGATTTGGCCTGATGCAGCATTGGCATTATCAGCCCCGGCCCTGGTTGCAGGGTCCTTATGTACTGCCTGAACAGGCTTCGGATCACGCCCTGTGGATCCTGGCGCAGGCCCGCAAGACGCTGCGCAACCCCCAGGCCACCGATTTTCAGCAAGCGCTGATGCTGCGGGTGATGGCGCATGTCAGCGCGGACATCCACCAGCCACTGCATGCCATTGAACGCTTCTGTGCCGCCCACCCCACAGGCGATCGCGGGGGCAGTGCCCTGGCCATTCAGCATTCCGACTATCGCCATCTGCACGCTTTATGGGATGCAGCTGGCGGGCAATATCCCTATCTGCGCCTGAGTGACTGGCCCCGTGTGGCCCCGCAGGTCAAAGTCTGGGCAGATCACCTTGGCAAAGCTTACCCCTGCAGTGATATTGCTTCTGATCCTGAGGTCTGGGCTGCGGAAGCCTATGACCTGGGCCGTACAGCCTATCAGATGCCGGCCGGGCAGTCACTGCCGCCAGCTTATCTTCAAAAAGTACAGCAGATTTCAAGCCGTCAGATGGCCCGGGCCGCCTGTCGTCTGGCCGATGAACTCCAGTTCATGCTTTAATAGAGGCTTATGAATACACTCGTTAACTTTTCTTTTTTCAGTGATATTCTGCACAGCAGCAGCCCTTTTCTGAAGGTCGTGCTGATGATGAGCGCCGTTTTTTTGCTGGGGCTCTTTGCGCAGATTCTGGCTGATAAAACCCATTTGCCCGCCATCATCTTTTTGCTGGCCTTTGGCTCTTTGCTGGGTAATTTTGGTTTGGGTCTGATCAACCCCGATATTTTTGGCCCCCAGGGCCTACGGGCCATTATTGCTGTGGCCGTTGCGATTGTTGTATTTGAAGGCGGTCTGACGATCGACTTCCGTTTTTTCAGGCAAAACTGGTCTTCGGTACTGGGGCTGGTGACCCTTAATGTGGTGATCACCATTTTTGGGATGGCCTGGATTACCTATTATCTGGTGGGCATTCCCTGGAAAATCGCTCTGCTGTATGCATCCCTGGTTTCTGTCACTGGCCCGACCGTGATTGCCCCCGTGCTGCGGCGTCTGCATGTCAGTCACAAAGTCAAAGTGATCCTCGAAACCGAAGCCGTGGTGGTGGATGCCATTGGCGTGATTGCCGCCGTCAGTATCTTTAACTATGTCAAGGTCACGGAGCTCAATACGGCGGAAGCCAATACCCTGACCATTTTTCAGGATCTGGGTATCAGCCTGCTGCTGGGTGCGCTGAGCGGCATTATCTGTGCCTGGGGTGCGCGTCTGCTGGTCGATCGTTTTGCGCCGCTGCGGGGCGAAGTGACCCGCATGCTGGTGCTGGTGACGGCCCTTTCGGCCTATTCGCTGGGTGAGCTGCTGGCTCACGAAAGCGGCATTGCGGCTGTGGCGGTGGCGGGCTTTATGATCGGCAATATGGACTTTCCCCATAAAAGCTCGATCAAAGCCTTTAAAGGTGATTTGACCCTGATGTCGATCACCGTGGTCTTTTTGTTGCTGGCCGCCAGTCTGGATTTGCAGTTTCTGGCCCGTATTGGCTTTAAAGGTGCGCTGTGTGTACTGGCGCTGATGTTTGTGGTGCGGCCCCTGGGCGTGATTCTTTCGACCTGGTTCGAAAAAATCAGCTGGGGTGAGCGCATTTTTATTGCCGGTCTGGGACCCCGTGGGATTGTGGCCGCTTCGGCTGCAACCTTTTTTGCCCTGGAGCTTGATTCAGCGGGTATTGAAGGGGCCAACGCCATTCGCGGTCTGGTGTTTATGACCGTGCTGATGACCGTTATTATTCAAGGTTCAGGAGCCCGTTTTATGGCAAACCTACTCAATATTTCTCCCAAGTCTGTTCTGATTATCGGGGGTGGCACCATTGGCAAGCAGTTGATTTACCATCTCAAGGACCAGAGCAGCCAGGGCATTGTGGTGATTGAAAACAACCCCGCTAAAGTGGAACGCCTCAGTCACCTGGCCCATGAAGGGGTTTATGTGATCAGTGCAGATGCCCGGCGCGAAAGCGTTTACCGCAATCAGCTCAACGGGGTGGACAACATCAGCACGGTGATTGCCACCTCAGACGATGACTGGGTCAATCTGCGCGTGTGCCAGATTCTCAAAAAAATGAAGCCCCGTATTCAGGCCATTTCGATCATTCATGACGTTAAAGGCCGGGACGTTTTTGAGAACCTGGATATTCAGACCATCAACCTGCGTGAGGCGGCGGCCAACCTGATTTCGGTGCTCTTGAAAAATGGTCAGAAGCCAGTATCGGTCGTGACCGACACCCCGATCAGTGAAATAAATGCGCCGGATTCGCCAGCAGCTTCCTGACAATAGCTATTGGGTTTTACCCTTCTTCACCAGCCGCTACAACCAGAAGACCTTCCTGGACCAGGGGCAATAAAACCCCGGCCAGGGCGGGCCACGGGTGATCCGGGAAGGCCTGCTGCAGTTCCGTGCCGCTGAAGTGGCTGCGCTCCAACACAAAGTGCAGCAGGGGCTCCGCCGCCGCAGCAAAAAAGAGCGTATTGCGTGGAAAGCTCAGCTCCAGCATCTGCCGGGGGTTCAGGTAGCGTTTATGCGGCACACGCCGCACCACAAAGTGCTGTGCCGGCTGGAGCTCGACGGCATCCTGAAGGTAGAGCTGTGGGAGTTCAAATCCCTGACGCCGTTCCAGGCTCAGATAGGTGTCCTGATGAAAGCGCGCCAGCAGTTCAGGGTTTTGCAGCAGGCCCGTCAGGGCCTCCCGGATCCTGTCAAACGCGGCCTGGTAGGGTGAGGTCTGGCCGCTGGCATGGGGCAAGTCTTCTTTGTGTGTCAAAGGCAAGGTCTGGCGCAGCACCTCGCTCTCGCGCAGATGCTGCAGCAGCCATTCAGTCAGATCCAGGCCGGTGTGTTTGCGCAGGCCCACGGTCAGGTGCAGCGAGGGGCTGTGCTGGGCCAGAGCCTTGTGCCAGAAGCCTTTGGGCACATAGAGCAGATCGCCCGGTTGCATCAGGGCCTGCAGCAGCTTCTGACTGTCGTCCGGAGCCTGGGCATGGGGCTCCAGCGGCAGGCCGGGTACTTTAAAAGACGCCGGCACATCCAGCGGGTTTGGCATTGTGGCCGGGTAGACGTCCCAGAGTTTTTGCCCGGCAATCTGCAGAATAAAAAAGTCGTGCAGATCATAGTGGGCCGGATAGCCGGCATGGCCGGGGTAAGAGAGGTAGAGGTTGATCTGCACCGGCGTGGCAATCTCGTCGCTGAGGGCATCGGCGAAGCGCGCCAGCGGGCCATGGGCCTGATCCACGCGCTCCAGGATCAGGGTGCCGCCCTGGCGCAGGCGCATCA
This sequence comes from Candidatus Sericytochromatia bacterium, assembly GCA_015272195.1. GTDB lineage: Bacteria > Cyanobacteriota > Sericytochromatia > UBA7694 > UBA7694 > JACYMC01. The sequence goes on along the minus strand of JACYMC010000158.1, from coordinate 24,804 downwards.
CCGCTTCGCCCAGCTGTTCGGCTCCGGGGGTATAAAAATAGTTCAGCCCCTGGTGGTGAATGCGGATCTTCAGCCGGGGGGTGAAGTTAAGCAGGTCGTTGAGGGCCTGCCAGTCAAACAGCTCAGCAAAGTGCTCCGGGCCTTCAGGGTGATCTTGGCCCGCCAGATAGAGCGGCTTTTGGCCAAAGATCTCACGCGCAAAGACCGCGCTGCTGAAAGGGGCTAGCAGCGCGGCCAGTAAACTGTCCTGTTCAGGCAATCAGCTCAGAACCTGCTTCACGCGGGCGTACAGGGCCGCAGCATCAATGCCGTATTTGGCCAGCAGGGCTTCGGGGCTGCCTGACTCTGGCCAGCCCTGTACGGCGACCTTTTCGACCCGGATGCCGCTGCCGTTGAGGGCGTCCAGGGCCAGATCACCCAGGCCGCCGGTGGCATAGTGGTCTTCGAGGGTAAAGACATGTTTGATGCCCAGGCTCTCGCACTCGGCGCGCAGCTTGTCGTTGTTAAAGGGTTTGAGGCTGTAAACGTCGATCACGCGCACGTTCAGGCCGCTTTCGGCCAGCTTGTCGGCGGCCTTGAGCGCTTCGTGTACCACATAGCCGGTGGCCAGCACCACAGCCGCGTCGCTTTCACTCTGGCGCAGCACCTTGTAATCGCCCAGGGGGAAGCTTTCGTCTGCGCTGTAGAGTACGGAGGCCGCACCTCTGAATGTGCGCATATAGCAGAAGCCCTCGTGCTCCAGCAGGGCCTGGGTCAGCTTAAAGGCCGAGACATAGTCTGACGGGCTGAGGACCACGGCATCGGGAATGGCGCGCATAAAGCCGCAGTCGGCCATGGCCATCTGCGAGGCACCGTCTTCACCAATCGAAATGCCCACGTGAGAGCCCACAATTTTAAAGTTGGCCTGAGAATAAGCGCCCATTTCGATCTGGTCGTAGGCCCGTTCAAAGAAGCGGGCAAAGGAGTTGCTGACGGCCACTTTGCCGGTGGCGGCCACGCCCACAGCGGCTGAAACGAGGTTCTGCTCAGCAATGCCACACTCCAGGTGGCGGTCCGGGTAAGCCCCGGCAAAGCGATCGCTGTAGGTCGAGTTGCTGGTGTCGCCGTCGAGCACCCAGATCCGCTCCGAGAGGCCGCCCAGCTTTTTGAGGGCGTCACCATAGGCTGCGCGGGCGGCGTACTTTTTGGCAGGGTCAAAATCGGCGCTGCTGAGGCTGTAGCTCAGGCGCACGGGCTGCAGCTCGGCCACGGGGCCAAAGTCTTTGCGCGACTGGGTCAGGGCAGCAATATCGAGGTCATCAGCCACGGGCAGCTCGGCATAGGCCTGTTCTTTTTCGGCAGCACTCAAAGCCACGCCGTGGCGTTTGAGCTGGCCCGACAGAAAAGAGACACCGTAGCCTTTTTCGGTGTCGGCCACAATCATAAAGGGTTTGTCGGTATTGGCGCGGGCTTTGGCAAAGGCCTCCGCAATGGCGTCAAAATCGTGGCCGTTGATGCGGACCGTTTCCCAGCCAAAGCTGCGGAATTTTTCGTCGAGGGGCTCAGCGTCCACAATCTGATCACAGAAATTGCTCTGCTGGATGCGGTTGCGGTCCACAATGCCAATCAGGTTGCTCAGCTTGCGGGAGCCTGCCAGCATGGCGGCTTCCCAGACCTGGCCCTCGTTGATCTCGCCGTCACCCATCAGTACATAGACCTTCTGGTCGCGGCCTTCGCGCTGGTAAACCTCGGCCATGCCGGCAGCGACCGACAGACCCTGGCCCAGGGAGCCGGTGGCGGCCACCACACCGGGCAGGCGCAGGGTGGGGTGGCCTTCCAGGCGGGAGCCGATTTCGCGGAAACTTTTGAGTTCGTCGGCTTCAAGATAGCCCAGGCGGTACATCAGGGCATAGAGCAGGGGCGCGGCATGGCCTTTGGAGAAAATGTATTTGTCAGCCAGGGGGTGATCCAGGTTGTGCTGGTCCAGGCGGATTTCGCGGAAAAAGACCCAGGACATAATATCGGCGGCACTCATACAGGTAGTGGGGTGCCCGGAGCCGGACTGGGTGGTGAGGTCGATGCTGTCGCGCCGGATCAGGTGGGCGAGGGATTCAAGCTGTTGTTTGAGCTGGGGTTCTAAGGGCATGGTGATTCCTTTTCTCTTCAATAATCGTGCTGCAGACAGTATACCATTGCTTCGCATCGGCTGAACGGGCTACAATGGGGCAGGTACTTCGCCCGAAAATCAAGTAAAAAGACAGAAAAAATGCCTTTAAAACCTTTGCGTGCTTCTTTACTCTTCTTGACCCTGCTGACTTTGCCTGCCTGTGAGGTGTTGGACCTCGTCTCGTCTGTGGGCACGATTTTGCGTCCTTTGACCGAAGAGCAGCCTTCTGCTGCTTCCAGTGCGCGGCCTGCGGCCAGCGTGCAGCAGAACAGCGAAGCACCTGCCGCACCTGAACTGGCGCTGGAAGTGGTGCGCTCCAGCGACCCCACGCCCGTTTCGGTGGACTGGAACCTGGCCCGCCAGCCCGGTACCAGCCTGAGCGTCAGCTCGACCCTCAACGACACCTACGCCAAAGACCGTCTGCTGGACGGCAAGCTGACAACCTCCTGGTTTGCGGCGGAGCAGGACCTGCCCTCACGGGGCCGTCTGCCCACCATTGAAGTGGCCTTTCAGGAGCCGGTAGGCATTCTGAGCGTCAATCTGCGCGCCGACCGCGAACGCGGCGCCGGTCTGCCGATTCAGGAGCTGAGCCTGCTGATCACCAGCGCCCAGGGCATTCTGCTCAACGAAACCGTTGCCGTGCCTGCCGGCAGCGAAGACATCAATATTGTGCTCAAAAAGCCCGTTGACCGCGCCACTTCCCTGCGCCTGACCGTGACCCGCGCTTCCGGCGTGGCTGGCCTGGCCGAAATTGAGGTGCTGGGGCGCCGCTGAGGCCGTTCTGCATGCGTTGGGTTAAACCGCTTTGCCCTCGCTTGGGTTCAGGTGCCGCTCTGAGGTGAGTTCGTATCGCAATTCAGCACGCTGTCGAGGTCCGGCAGTGGCTGGCTGCCGCCCCGCCGGGGACGCTCTGCAGAGGGCTCCAGAAAGGCCAGCGGATCGTCTTCAGGCAGCACGTTTTCGAGCGGCGGCAAAGGCTGTGTGCCCCCAGAGCGCGACTTTGGGGGTGGGGTGTCCAGAAAGTCAAGCACCTCAGCGTCAGGCGCTTTCGCAGCTTCAGTCTGAGCTTCGGTTTCTGGTGCAGCGGCCGCTTCCTGATCCGGTGCTGCGGTCTCGCTGGCTTCGTTGAGAAAGTCCAGACCTTGCCAGGCCGTATCGGGACTGACTGCGGGCAGCGCTTCTTCGTCAGCCGGGCCATCGTCCAGAAAGTCCAGAGCACCCCAGGCATCCTGGGGGCTGATGGGCGGTAAAATCTGGGTTTCGGGCATGACTTCACCGGCCGCCAGATCATCGTCCAGAAAGTCAAAGCTGGGTGCGGGCGGGGGCGCGCTGATTTTGGCCGCATCTTCGGCGGCGGCGGCCTGCAGGGCTTCGTCGAGCTGGGCGTCAATTTCGGGCAGCAGCAGGCTCTCCTGTGCTGCGGGGTCGGCTTCGCTTTCTCCGCTGTGCTGCTCCCAGGCGCTCAGCAGGCTTTCAGCATCTTCGGGGTTTTGTTCGGTGCTTTCTTTGGTACGCTCGCTTTCAGCTGCTGCGCTGTCGGGCGCAGGTGACGCTGCCGCCAGGGCTTCCAGATCGAGTACCCAGTGCGGATCTTTACTGACTTCTGGTGCACTGCTGACCGGAGCGGTGCTGACACTGAAATCAAACCCGGCCTGCCAGATCAGCTCGCCGCGCCAGCTCAGCTTGATCACGCGCGAGCCGCTGCGCTCATAGACCAGGATCTCGCCGGTGCTGAGATCCACCTGGCACTGGCCGGGTTCAAAAGCGGGCTCCAGATAACCCAGTTTGATGATGCGGGGTTCCTGATCGGGCTCTGACCAGATCAGACGGTGGTTGCCGCTGTCGGCAATCAGGGTGCTGCCGTCTTCACGACGCAGGGCAAAGCCCGGCTGATTGAGTTTTTCGGGTTCGTTGCCTGCAAAACCGGCCCGGCCATAGGACCAGAGCACTTTGCCCTCGCGGGAGATTTCTGAAATCATGTGCAGCCCGGCGTCAGCAAACAGAATGGTGTTTTCAGGCGTGACCGTCACAAAGCGGGGATCCTGAATGGCCCGGTCGGGGGCGGCATAGTCCCAGAGCTCGCGCCCGCTTTCGTCGATCACCACCAGCCGTTGGTGGCCTGTATCGGCGACCAGCAAAAAGCCCTCGGGCGTCAGACAGGCGCTGAGGGGCTGGCTGAGCTGGCCGCGCCAGCGGCGCCGGATCTCACGACTGGCTTTGTCGATTTCGAGAATGCGCTCATTGCCGTTGTCGAGTACGAGCAGGCTGTCGCCCAGATCGTGCAGCTGGGCGGGTTGGTCCAGGCTGCGCTCAGATTCGCGGCCCCAGTGCCAGAGGACTTCGCCCAGGCTGTTAAAGCCAAACAGCACGTCTTCTTCGGGGCTGTGGGTGTAGTAGATCTGGCCGCTTTCGCGCAGGCCTTCGGGCTGTACAAACACCTGGGGCAGGTCGGCACGGTCAATGCCTGCGGCTTTCATAAAGTCTTGCAGGGCTTTGTCATTGGTTTGCTGACGTTCATGGGCCAGGGCCTCCAGACGGGTTTTAAACCAGGGGTACTGGGTCCAGAGGGCTTTGGCGTCGTTCAGCTCCAGTTCAAAAAACTTGCAGTAATCGAGGGTCAGGGCCGTGGCGGAGCGAGGCTGATCGAGCAACAGGGCCATTTCACCCAGAATCTGGCCGGCTTCTAGGGTGATGCTGGGCTGGGTTTCGCCCTTGCGCAGCAGACCCAGCAGGCCTTCGACCACAAAGAACAGGGAGCCGCCGGACTCCATGCGCCCGAAGACCTCCTGATCCGGCAGGTAGGCCCGTGCGTGCAGACGCTCTGAAATGGCCTCAATAAAGGCCGGGCTGGCGTCGGCAAAGATACTGAATTCGCGGATGCGGCTTTCAGCCATGCGGTTTCGCAGCAGATCCTGCAGGTCTTCGGTTTTGCGCTCCTGAAAGTTTTTAAAGCGCCGCAGCTGATCCTGGTGCACTTCGCGCACAATCTGAAACAGTCGTGGAAAGCTGACCACGGCTTTTTTAAACTCGCCGCGCTCCAGCATCAGCACGCGGCTTTCGCTGAGGGCCCGGATGCCGGGCTTGTAGTCCATTTCGGCATTGATCACCGCCTGTTGGCCACAGAGCTCGCCGGGCTTGACCTTAAAGATCACCGGGTGCTCGTCTTCCGGAGCGATGATTTCCAACTCGCCTTCGATCAGCCAGAAGAGAGCTGAGCCCATTTCACCGGGACGCAGCAGCCACTGGCCGGGGCTGAAGCGCACGGCCTGCACATGTTTGGCCAGGGCCGTCAGGCGGTCTTCGGGGGCTTCATTGAGCAGCGCCATCTTTTGCAGGGTCTCAGCGTACTCGGCCAGCTGGCGCTGGCGCACCTCTTTGCCTGAACGCGAGCGGAAGCTGACCCGCAGCAGTTCCTGCTGGGTCTGGGGGTCGGGCAGCAGGCTCAGGCGGCGGACGATACCAAACTCCGGGGCCAGGTGCAGATAATAGTCCGGGCCACTCAGAATCCATTCGCCGTTGTGCAGGCGCGAGGCCCGCTGGGGCGGAGCTTTGTCGACCCAGGCGGCAGCATCGGTCACATCGGGTGGCCAGTAGGTATAGCGGGCTTCAGGCAGATCGCCGGCTGCGGCATCGGCGGCAAAGAGCAGCCAGGTTTGGCTGGCGCCGTCCAGAATTTCGGTGCGGCCGTCCCAGCGCCGTCGGGCGGCGATCGGCTGACTCACGCCCTGCTCAGGCCCAAAGCGCTGCAAAATCTCGCCGCGCTCGCCGGTTTCGAGCACGCAGCCCAGGCCCGGATCCGAGATCAGCCAGCTTTTGCTGGGTGTGACCTGCACATCGACCGGTTGCTGCAGCTTGTCTTCGGGAGCGGTGCGCAGGGTGGGGTAGCGGCGGTGGTGACGACCGCTGGCATCGAGGGTCAGAATACGCTGATTGCCCTGGTCCACTACCAGATAGTGCCATTCGTCTTCAACCTGAATAAAGGTGCACATCACGGGCTTTTTGAGGGCCAGGCGGGCTTTCCAGAGACAATCACCTGCCGGGCTGTACTCGCCCAGGCGGTTGCCGAGGGCATCGGCAATCAGGTAGTTGCGGTTGGGCAGGGCTACCGCCCCGGTGATTTGTTTGATTTCGGCTGCTTCACCCTTGAACTCCTGCAGGGGCTGGCCCCAGATATTGAGGGTCAGCAGCAGGTTGCGCTCCGGGTCGGCCAGCAGAATCTGGCCCGGGAAGAGCGATGTGACGGGCTCAGCGCTGTAGTGCTGTGGATCAATGGCCTGTTCTTCTGGCAGACTGAGGGCAAAAGCACAGGCCGGGCAGCTGCTGCCTTCAAGGGGCGTCTGGCACATGGGGCAGAGTTCTTCGAGTCTGAAAAAGCGGCCCTCCATGCGCGACTGGTGCAGCAGTTCCAGCACGCTCTGGCGATCAATGGGGGTTTCAAAGGCGTGCTGGCCCAGCACGTCATCGAGTTTGGCCAGCACCACCTTTTTGGTTTTGAGTTGCTGTCTGATCTCATGGGCCAGCTTGCGCATGCGTTTGGCTTCGTCGGCATGAATCAGTAAATTGGTCAGGGTCAGGCGGTAAAAGGCCCAGTTGATCAGATCGACAATCGCGTCTTCAGCCCCGGCAGGCAGGTCGATTTCAGCAGCGGCCTCATCGACTTGCTCCCAGAGTTTGGGGTCCACTTTGGGCGGCTGGTAAATATGAAAGGGATCGCGCTTTTTGGCCTCGGGCAGCTTGCGAAAAGGGCCATTGCTTTCGGCGGCGGCAGCCGCTTCAGCTTTGGCCTGCAGCCAGGCTTCAACTTCACCGGCTTTCAGCAATTGCTGCTGCTCCAGCCAGGTTTTGAAATCCAGTGCACGCCAGGCATGGTAAGGGTTATCCAGCGGGCGGGCCAGGGCCACGGGCTTGAGATTGTCAGGCACAGTGTAGCGCCTGATGGTGCGGATTTCAGCCCCGTCGACCACGTTGATACAGGCCGCCGGCTGCCCACCCTGCACCAGAGCCGTCATCAGAATGATCAGGCTGCCTTCGTCAAAAACGCAGATCGGATCCTGGGGCAGGGCGTGTTCGGGCTGTTCCAGCCAGGATTCACCTTTGATCTCCACTGAGTAGGTGGCCTGCATGCGCTCGGTTTCAAAATAAATCATGCTGAAACTGGGCTTGAGCACGGTCAGAAAAAGATGGCCCGGCGTGGCGGCCGGGGCCAGATTGCCCAGAATACCCATGCCGGATTTGTAGACCTTGTGGCTGAGATCGGGCAAATCCACAATCCAGATCTGGCCCGAGACATTGTCAGTCATGTACAGGGCGTCCTGGGTTTTATCGAGGGCCAGATTGATGGCTTTGGTGTTGCCCGGCAGGCGCACCTCCCAGTTGGCCAGTTCGGCATAGTCGCGCAGCGAGTAGGCCCTGACCTCACCGGCTTCACGAAGGGCAACAAACAGCAGGTCGTGGGCTGGGGCCGCCAGAAAGTCAGCGTGCTGTGCACGCTGATCGATGGCGGCCATATCGGTCCAGCGCAGGGTGGCAGCCAGATGGGGTGCTGATTCCATGGCGCCGTCCCAGATGCAGGTCAGCTCCCGTGAGATCAGCAGGCCGGGCTCGGTCTGGACCGGTAGGTTAAAATGATCAGCATGGCGACCGTTTTCGGGGTTCAGCCAGGCAATGGCACGCTGGCCGACCCGTACACCCGGAGGCTCTTTAAACAGGGGCACGTTGGCCAGAATCTCGGGTTTGTCTGCCGGAAAGGCTTCAAATTGTAATTGGCCTCTGGCGTTGAGGCGGACCAGCTTGCCCTGCATGCTGCCCAGCAGGTCCAGGCGATCGGCGCGCCATTTGTCCTGGGTTTCAGCCAGCTGTTCTTCAGACCAGCGGGCCTGGCTCAGTAAATAATCAAGAAGATCCTGCTCTGCGGTGGGGGGGCTGGAACGGGTATTCATGTCACACGCTCCCTTTTTAAGCTATGCTTTAAAGATAACAGAAAACATCGGCCCCTCAAAATCCAAATCAGGAAGTGAAAGCCCCTTGAAAATCCAGGATTCTGAACTGCGGCTGCTGCCGCACCAGGATTTAAAACCCGCGTCGCTTGCGCGGCTGAAGCCCGCAGCTGTTTTGTTGCCGCTTTATGAAGCCGAAGGCATGGACTGGCTGGTGTTTACCCGGCGATCACCCCATCTGCGTCAGCACAGCGGGCAGATATCCTTTCCCGGCGGCAAGTTTGACGCCGAAGACGGGCATCTGGCCTGGACCGCCCTGCGCGAAAGCTGGGAAGAAATTGGCCTGCCCCCGGCTGAGGTGACCCTGCTGGGCAGTCTGCCGCCCATGGAAACCATCAGTGACTATCTGCTTTACCCGATTGTGGGACGTTTTGACGGGCCGCTCGATCTCAAAGTCAATCCCACAGAGATCGATGAGATCATCTGCGTGCCGCTGGCCCATCTGGCTGATCCTGCCTTTCAGCGCCGCGAGCAGCGCCATTACCGGGGCCGGGAACACCTGATCCATTATTTTGACTATCCGCCCCATACCATCTGGGGCATTACCGGGCAGATTCTGGCCGACTTTCTGGCCCGGCTGCCCTGAAGTCTGCCTGCAGCTGGATGCGCCGCAGATGCTGTGGCGGTGTTACAATTAAAAACAGACAGCCCGCCTGTGACCTCCTTTTTGGCAGGCACAGCTGACACCAATAAAGGCAAGGACACCACAATATGGCGACAGAGCAGACGCCGGATCTGATTGAAGAAATCCGCATTTTAATCCGGGCCCGTTACCCGATTCTGTATATTGTGAGCTGGGAGGAGCGTCGCCTCGAAGGCCTGCTGGCCGAGATTGCCACCTCCCGTAACAAGGGCATTTTTAACTGGAGCATTACCCAGGGCATTCAGAACCTTGAAGCCGGCACGGCCGCCAAGCGCCTGCTCGACAACACCCAGGACCCGATTGCGGCCCTGGACTATATCGAAAAGTTTCAAAAAGCCGCGATCTTTATTCTGAAAGACTTTCACCCCTACATGAACGACGCACGGGTCATCCGGCGCTTGCGCGATCTGACCTTTGCCCTCAAAACCTCTTACAAAACCGTGGTGCTGCTCTCACCCAGCCTGCGCATTCCCGATGAGCTCGAAAAAGACATCGCTATTATTGACTTCCCGCTGCCCACCCTGCCGGAGCTCGAAAAACAGCTCGACTACATCATTCAGTCGGTGCAGCACAACCGCAATGTACAGATCAACCTCGGCAGCGGCGACAAGGAGCGCATCCTGCAGGCCGCCCAGGGCCTGACGCTGGTGGAGGCCGAGAACGTCTTTGCCAAGGCCATTGTGGCCCGTGGGCGCATTGATCCGCAGGATATTCCCGTGATTCTGGACGAGAAAAAACAGATCATCCGCAAGAGCGGCATTCTGGAGTACTTTTCGCCCGATCAGCGCATGGATGACGTGGGCGGCCTCGACAACCTCAAGTCCTGGATGCGCAAGCGCAATCTGGCCTTTTCTGAAAAAGCCCGCCATTACGGTCTGCCCCACCCCAAGGGCGTGTTGTTGATCGGCGTATCGGGTTCGGGCAAAAGCCTGGTGGCCAAGGCCGTCTCGGCACTCTGGAACCTGCCTTTGCTGCGCCTGGATATTGGCAGCGTGTTTTCGGGGCTGGTGGGCTCGTCGGAGGCCAATATCCGCTCGGTGATCAAAACCGCTGAGTCGGTGGCCCCCTGCCTGCTCTGGCTGGACGAAATGGACAAAGGTCTCAGCGGCACCCACAGCTCCAATTTTTCTGATGGGGGCACCACGGCCCGCGTGCTATCGAGCTTTTTGACCTGGATGCAGGAAAAAACCGCCCCCGTGTTTTTGATTGCCACTGCCAACGATATCTCCTCGCTACCGCCGGAGCTGCTGCGCAAGGGCCGCTTTGACGAGATTTTCTTTTTGGACCTGCCCAGTCTGGCCGAGCGCATGGATATTTTTCGCATTCACCTCAGCAAGCGCGGCCGCGACCCCCAGCAGTTTGATCTCAAGCTATTGGGTGACCTCTCACAGGGCTTTTCGGGCTCTGAAATTGAGCAGGTGATTATCTCAGGACTCTATGACAGCTTTGAGGCAGACCGGGAGCTGCAGACAGCTGATATTGTGCACGCTCTGCGTCAGTCGGTGCCGCTCTCACACACCATGCGCGAAGCGATCGACGCCCTGCGCCAGTGGGCCCAGACCCGTGCCCGCCCGGCTTCCAGCGAGCAGCAGCGCATGCTGATCTCCGACAACTGATGGCCCGATGGGACTGCGTACCGACAATCTGCCGCCCTTTGCCGTCAGCCAGCTGGAGCAGGTGGTGATTCTGACCGTGCTGCTGCCGGATCTGAGTGTGAGCAATGCCGCCTGGTTCAAGGATCATGTGCAGGAATTTGTGGCCTATTATCAGCCGCAGGAACTGGTGATCAATCTGGTCAACGTGCAGAGCGTGGACCGCCTGGGTGTCGGCCTGCTGATCAGCCTCAATACCCAGCTGCGCCAGCAGCTGAAGCTTTGTTTTGCCTGGGTGCAGCCGGCGGTGGCGCAACAGCTGGAGGCCATGTATCTGCGCCATGCCTTTCGGATTGTGGATCCGTCCCAACCCTGTCTGATCTGCGGGTCAGACACCTGTGCGCACACCGAAAGCTGGTATCAGCGCTTAGAACAGTTTATTTTTGTGGCCGATCAGCCCCCGGCAGATATTCCGCCCCTCTCTGATCTGCCGGGCTATAATGGCGCGGCGGGCTTTGACCCGGTTGAAATGCCCCTGGACGAACTGGTGGCGGCCTTTGAGCGCGACCCGCGTTACCAGGCCCTCGAAGATCGCCGCCAGCGGCGGTTGTTCTGGCAAAAGGTGCGTCACTATACCCTGATTGGGGCCTTTTCGAGCTTTTTTGTGCTGGGGGCCGTGGCCGTGGTACTGATGGCGGTCAACACCAACTGGCTGAATCTGCTGGATCAGGCCAAAACCACCATGCAGCGGCCCCAGTACGATCCCAAACCCAAACGCATTCTCAAGCGCCATGAGATTGTTGAGATGTTCGACAAAAACGGCGACGGGGTTTTTGACAGCGAAGACTGGCTGTATCTGAGCCCCGGCGAAAAGCTCTTGCTGATCAACAACGGCTTTCATGAACGCAAATCGCGCAATACCCGCCCTTTTGAGATCTTCAGCGCTGAAGAGTAGAGGCGCTCTGTGACGGTGTCAGGTGCTTTTTTCAAGCACCTGACACCCGCTTCAGTACGGCTTATTCAACGCTTTCAGTGGCTTCTTCTGCCGTGCTGTCGTCGTCAGACGCACTGTCTTCGTCATCATACGCGCTGTCTTCATCGTCGTATGAACCGTCTTCGTCGTCATCATATGCGCTGTCTTCATCATAGTCTTCTTCGTACATATCGGTATCAAAATCGCCTGCGTCGAAGAATTCAAACAGCTCTTTCAGCATGCTGTTGTTTAAGTCAATTTCCTGAAAGTTAATGCCGACAAAGGCTTTGCCGGCCATGCCTTCAGGGCTCATTTCAGAACTGGCGTAAAGACTCTTCCAGGCCTTGAGTAAGTTGACCAGATCTGCCACATCCTGATCAGCACCGGCCAGACTCTGGATCATCTGCAGACTGCGGGTGATATCCAGAAAAAAGTAAGCGGCAGCGGCCTGGGGGCTGTATGCTTGCTTGAGCTTCTGGAAAACCGGGCTCTGCTGACCTGTACTGTCGAGCGCTGCTTTCAGGGCCAGGGGTGACTGGGCCAGCATCCAGAGGTCACCTTTGCGGGCCGCCACAGGTGCTACAAAGTTGCGCATTTCTTCGGGGATCGGCAGGCCCTGCAGGCTGTAAAACTGCACGCCCTGGTAGTTTTCGCCTGCTTCAAAGCGGATGGCCTCCTGCGCCAGGGCCTCTTCGGCGTTTTCAAGCTCTCCGAGCTCACCGGCCAGCATGCCAAACAGCCCTTCAAGACCGACCTTAAATTTGCCCATCATGTTTTGCTCAAAGGCCTCGGCCTGGTTGGGCTTAAGCCCCAGATAAAATACGTGCTGGAGGGTGCCTTTGGCTTCAAAGGCTGCCAGACCATAGCGACCGTCCATATAGGGTTCCAGGTCTTCTGTGGGCGAGACGTTGATAAACTCCTGCATCAGATCATCCATCACGCTCAGATCCAGCTCAGAAGCCAGCTCGCTCTCAGCCAGAATTTCAGGCTCAACCGGCAGCGGGGTTTTGAAGGCCAGATCCAGGTTGTCGCCGGCACTCAGCAGGGCCACTGATGCGGGTATTTGCTTCAGCACCTGCGGCAGCTGGGCTGAGCGGGTGCTGGTGGCCTTGACATAGGCCTGCTGCACCGGGCTCAGTTTGGCCTGATCATAGGCCACGTAGCTTTTAAACAGCAGGCCCTGATCTTCGATATCAAAGCTCAGACCCAGGCCACGGTACAGGGGCACAAGAGCTTTGATCAGGGCCATATCGCCTGCACCGAGACCTTCAGACAGTTCGTCGGCAAGCAATTCTTCGACCAGTTTGTAAATCGCCTCGCCATCAGCGTAGAGCCAGCCGGCGCTGTCTTGCAGGTGGTTTTGCAAAGGCTTGAAGTGCTGCTGGTTGACCAATCGGAAGCGGGAGTCAGCCGGCAGCACGCTGCTGATATACAGCATGTTTTTGAGCTGGGTGGGGTCAGGGCCCAGGCTGGCCATCAGATGATTGCCGGCAATGGCGACCTGCAGACGGTTGTAGGTATCATCGCTGTCTTCCAACACCATGGTAAAGAGTGTGTAAGGGCCGTACCGCTCGCGCAGAAAGGTATCGGTGTCGGTTTTGGACTGGGCTTCATAGAGCTTGTTGAGCACCTTTTCGGCCCGGTCACCCGAGCGCAGATCCAGGTTGAGCAGCAGATCACCCGCCCGGCCCGGCCAGGGGCGGTAGGCCACGCTGACCTGGTCGCCCAGATTGGCCAGCACGTCCCAGAACAGGTCAATCCCCAGCTCCTCGCGCACCATCTGGTTGACTTCGTCGAAGCCTTCTCTGATATCGACGTTTTCGCTGCCGCTTTCATCTTCCTCTTTGTTCACGCTTACGGTGACTTCAGGTGATTTTTTGAGCAGACGCTCGGCGTTTTTGAGCCAGCGGCCCAAATTCATGCTGATGCTGACCAGGCCGGCCGTGTCATCGCTGTAGCTGCTGAGATTGGTGTCCTGGTTGGCAAATGCGGGCAGAGTCAGGGCGCTGCTGAGCAGCAGGCTGCAGGCCAGCAGGGCGGGTTTACGGAAGATCATGTCTAGCTCCTTCGTCGAGGCAATGGATACACCAGCATAACACGCGCACCGGGGCCCGGCCAGATCGCATGATCCAAAGACTGGCCGCTCAGGCCCTGTTTTCAGGGTGTCTGCACCGGCAGATTCTGGCTTTGCCAGGCCTGATAGCCGCCCTGGATTTCGTAAACCTGCTCAAAGCCCATGGCCTTCATTTGCAGGTGGGCTTCGGCACTGCGGCGGCCAGAGGCACAATACATCACATATGGCGCTTTGGGGTCGAGCTGCTTGAGTTGCTCAGCAAAATCGCTGGCATAAAAGTCGAGGTTGCGGGCATTGACCAGGTGCCCGTCGGCAAACTCAGCCGGGGTGCGGATGTCGAGAACCTGAACATTTTGCTGCTGTAAAATCTGCTGGGCCTGCTGGGCATCCACCAGTTCGGTACCCGGCTGGCTGGCGGCACAGGCGCTCAAAGCCAGTATGAGAACGACGCTGCTTAAAAGAACTTTCATGGCGTTAAACCTCTTTGCTGTATATCCTGCCTGATATATTAACACAGTCAGCATCTGCTGTTGATGGCATCATAGGTCAGTCTTTGCTGACTGGCCTTTGGGGTATCTCCAGCAAGAGCTGCCGCCAGCGCTGGGGTCCGGCTGGCCAGGCGCTGTCGCCCAGCACCAGCGGCTGGCTGTGGTCACAATACGTCCCCAGCCAGCGATCCCAGCAACTCACCGAAAAACCAAAATTGCGCTGCTGCTGGTGCTGCCGCTGGCCGTGGTGAATGCGGTGCAATTCAGGCGTGATCAGTAGCCAGCGCAGGGAGCGCTCCAGTCTGGCGGGCAGGCGCAGATTGCTGTGGTTAAACAAGGCACAGCTGTTGAGCCAGATCTCAAAGGCCAGCACCCAGGCTGCCGGCAGGCCCAGCGCTATCACCATCAGCATTTTAAAGCCCATTGAGAGCAGGGCCTCCAGCGGGTGAAAACGCAAGCCGGAGCTGGCATCCAGCATCGGGTCGGCGTGGTGCACGCGGTGCAGCCGCCAGAGCCAGGGCCAGTGATGAAACAGACGGTGCTGTAAATACAATGCCAGATCGAGCAGCACAAAGCCCAGCAGGCCCTGGGCAAAGTTCGGCAGGCCGAGGTGTTGCCCCAGCCAGGGCAGCAGGCCCAGCTGCTGCGCTGAAGCCCAGTGGGCTGCGCCGACGGCGGCTGAGGCAAACATTCCCCGAATCAGCAGACTGTTGAGCAGCGCTAGCCCGGCGTGCTGACCCCAGCGGCGCAGCCTGTAGGGGCTTTCAGCTTGCAGGGGCCAGCGCCATTCGGCCAGGCCCAGCAGCAGCAGGCTGCCACCAAAGGCCAGCAGGCGCAGCGCTTCGGGCGTCATTGCCAGGCCACCCGTGCGCCTAGATCGGATTTGCTGACCTGCAGACGGTGTTCAAAACGCTCGGCCAGCTCAGGGATATGGGTAATAATGCCAACGCACTTGCCGCTGAGCTGCAGGTTTTCGATCACACCGGTGGCTTGCTCCAGGCTTTCGGCGTCGAGGGTGCCAAAGCCCTCATCAATAAACAGGCTGTCAAGCTGAATGCCGCCGGCCAGCCAGCTATTAAGGGCCAGAGCGAGGGCCAGGCTGGCCAGAAAGCTTTCGCCCCCGCTGAGGGTTTTGACCGAGCGGGGCTCGTGGGCGTTCCAGGCGTCCAGTATCACCAGCTCCTCCTGGGCATCCAGTTCAAAGCGGTAGCGGCCCTGTGAGAGGCGTTCCAGCTCCTGAGAGCCGCTGCTGATCACCCGCTCCAGAATGCGTTTGGCCAGAAAGTCGGGCAGCTGTCGTGAGCCCAGATCATGGTAAATGCGCTGATACAGGCCCAGATCATGCTCCACGTCGGCCAGGGTCTCGCGCCATTCGAGAGATTGCTGCTGCTTCTGGCGGGCCTGCGCCAGATCGCGCTGCAGCAGGGCGATGTCTGTATTGAGCTGCTGGAGCTGGGTCTGATCGGCCTGGACCTGCTGGCGCAGAGATGCAAGTTCTGATTCACTCAGCTGCTGCGTGCCAATGCGGGCCTGGAGCTGCTGCAGCTGTTGCAGCAGGCTCACCTGCTGGCTGTGATGGGCGCGCACCTCGGCCTGCCAGCTTTGCAGGCTTTCTGCTGTGGGCAGATCGGCCTCAGCGGCGCCGATATCCGCATAGCCCAGATCCTGACAGGCGCTTGTCAGCGCCTGTATCAGGCCGTCCAGCTCGTGCTGAATCTGCTGCCCCTGGCGCTGCAGGCTGTCGGCTTCACTCTGGTGCTGAATCTGCGCTTGTTGCAGGGTCTGCTGCCGTTCTGCCAGCTCGGCTTGCTGTTGCCGCAGTTGCTGGGTCTGGGTGCGCAGCTGCTGCAGCTGTTGTTGCTGAGCAGTGGCAAAGTCAGCGGTCTGGCCCAGCAGGGCGACCAGATCCTGCTGCAGGGCGCGGTGTTCTGTCCGGGTCTGCTGCAGCTGGGCTGTCAGCTCCTGCTTGCGCTCCTGCTGAGTCTGGCTGTGCTGACGGGCCAGGGCCAGCGCACTTTCGGCCAGCAGCAGCTGTTCGCGCTGCTGCTGCAGCTGGGCCTCAATCTGCCGGACCTGAGCGCGCTGGGCGCGCAGCCGGCTAAACTCGGCCTTGATTTCGGCCCAGTCGGGCAGTGCGTCGCCGGCTGAGAGCTGCAGTGCCTGGCGCAGGGCCGCGCTGCGCTGCGCAATCTCGCTGTTGAGCTGCTCACGTTTGCTTTGCAGGCTTGCCAGCTGCTGTGCACTCTGGCGGCTTTCGCTGGCCTGCACAGCCAGGGCCTGACGGCTGGATTCCAGCTGCTGCTGGGCTGTTGCTTCAGCTGCGCGGGCCGCCTTCAGGGCTGCGCTGGCGGCGCTCAAATCGGCAGCTGCCGCTGCGGCCACCGCCGGTGGTTCAGTAACCGGCTGCAGACAGACCGGACAGGGCTGATCCGGGTGCTGCTGCAGGTGCTGACGCAGGGCATCGGCCTGGCTCTGCCGCTGCAGGTTTTCGAGCGTGTCGGCCGCCGCCACGGCCTGCTGCCGGGCCTGCCGATACAGTTGTTCCTGCGCTTGCTGTTGTTCTGCGAGCTGCGCCTGCTGCGCCGTCTGCTGCTGTATCTCCGCCTGCAGTTGTGTGGCTTCCTGGCTCAGTGCAGCGGCCTGGGGCATCTTTTCGACCTGCAGCAGTTTGAGGTCAGGCCCCACATGGTGCAGCAGATCCAGACGTTCAGCATCCAGCTGCAGCTGGCTGGCCGTGCTGTCGAGGCGCTCCAGCTCGGTCTGTGCCTGCGCCAGCTGCTGTTGCTGCGCCGCGATGTCCTGCTGAATCTGTTGCTGGCTGGCTTCAGTCTGGCTGAGGGCCTGGGTTTGCTGCTGCAGCGTCTGTTGCAGGCGCTGCCAGCGGGTCAGCTCTGGCTGCAGGTGCTGCAGTTGCTGCAGCCGGGCTTCCTGTTCAGGCAGGGTGTTCAGGGCGGTGGCCAGTGCGTCCTGAGCGTCTTTCAGGGCCATTTGTGTGGCCTGCAGCTCCTGCGCTGCGCTGGCCAGGCTTGTGCTTTCTTGCTGCCATTGCTGTTGGCGGGTCTGTAAGCTGCGCCACTGGCGAAAATCGGCGCCCAGCTCGCGCAGGGCCTGTCCGGCTGCAATCCGGTGTTCCAGGGCGCTGATCGCGTCTGTCTGTGCTGCCAGCTCAGCCTGTTCAGCTTCGAGGGCTTGCAGGGCCTGCAGATCCTGCCAGAGATTTTCGGCCCGGCTCAGGGCCTCGGCCCGGTGGGCAGCGGCCGCCTCAAGGCTTTGCAGGTTTTGCTCTGCTGTCTGCAGGCTGTTTTGCAGGGCCTGCAGGCCTTCAGCCGATATCTCACCCAGGCCGCTGAGCTGGCCTTTGAGATGGCTCTGTTCCTGCTCGGCTTTGCGCCGGGCCAGATCGGCCTGGGCCTGGATGGCTTCGTAGATATCCAGCTGGGCCAGATGCAGCAGCAGGGCCCTGCGTTCTTTGGCCCCGTCCTGTTTCAGAAAATGGTCAAAGCCGCCCTGGGGAAGCATCAGCACTCGGCTGAAGGCTTTAAAGTCCAGGCCCAGCAGGCGGGGCATCAATTGTTTAAATTCGCTGACCTTGCCCACGGTATGGGTTTCCCAGGGCGCGTCAGGGCTTTTGCGGCTTTCGAGCTCGACCCGCTGGCCGCTTTCGCTCAGCTGGCGCAAAATCCGGTAGTCCTGCTGCTGGTGGCGAAAACTCAGGCTGACCCGCGCGGTGTTTCTGGGGTTTTCAATGTCCTGATAAATCAGTTTTTTCAGCTCTTTGGGGCCAATGCGCGGGGTCTCACCGTAGAGGGCAAAGCTGATCGCGTCCAGCAGACTGCTTTTGCCGGCGCCTGTGGGACCGGTCAGGACAAAGATATCGCAGTGGCTGAGATCGATCTCGGTGGCATCGCGAAAGGCCATAAAGCCTTCCAGCTGGAGGTGAAACGGACGCATGATGGGCTCCTGGACATAAGCTGTCTTCAGATTAACATGAGACGCCTCAGGGCTTGAAAGGACTTGAGCGGGCTTGAGTGGTCCAGCACAAGCCTGAGGTATCAAAAAAATATAAAATTATTCATATATTTGAATATCTACTCTTGACCTCAGGTTCAGTACAGCCCTAAGCTAAAGCGCATGAATGCATACCAAAACAGGAGTATTTTATACCATGATTAAGCTGACACGTCTTGCTATTGCCTTCAGTATCGCACTGGCCGGTTATTCCGGTGCAGCTCTTGCTGATCATCACGGCCATAAATCACACGATAAAAAAGAAAAGGCCGAAAAAACAGAAAAAACATATAAAAAAAATATTGTTGAGACGGCTCTGGCCACGGGCAAATTTAAAACCCTGGCCCAGGCCCTGACGGCCGCTGAGCTGGTGGACGCCCTGCAGGGTGAAGGCCCCTTTACGGTGTTTGCCCCCACCGACGAAGCCTTTGCCAAAGTGCCGCCCGATATGCTCAAAGCCCTGCTGGCCGACAAGGCCAAACTGCAGGAGGTTCTGATGTATCATGTGGTCTCTGGCCAGGTCAAGGCTGAAGCGGCTGCCAAGCTGACCGGGGCCAAAACCCTGGCCGGCAAAGACATTAAAATCAGTGTACGCGATAAAAGTGTATTTATTAACGAGGCCAAAGTGATTATGGCCGATGTGATGGCCAGCAATGGCGTGATTCACGTGATTGATAAAGTGATTCTGCCGCCCATGAACCAGGCTGCCAAATAGTTCTTCAGTCTGTCAGGCAGCGGCCCGGTGCGTCCGTAAAGACACCGGGCCGTTTGCTGTCTGTCACGCGCTGCAGGCCCTGTTTGTTGCCGGGCTGCAGAGACTGTTATAATACCCAGCATGAAAAAATGGATCAATACTTCTCTGGCACTGGGCACCCTGGGTGCGTCGGCCGTACTGGTTGGCAGCGCCCTGCGCATGACCCGTTACGTTAAAAAAGAACTGCAGCAGGCCGATCACAAAGCGCCCCCGCTGCACAGCGGCGACCAGGCCCCCAAAGTGGTGCTGATGGTGCCCTGTCGGGGCCTGGACCCGGACTTCCGTGAAAATATGGCCATGCTCACGGCCCAGGACTACCCCAATTACGAAATCATTTTTATGACCGCCAACGCCGCCGACAAAAGCTACCCGGTGCTGCAAGAAATGGTGCAGCGCTCTCCCGTTCCGGCCCGGATTGTCTTTGGCGGTTTCAGCAAACAGCGCTGCCAGAAACTCGACAATATGCTGGCGGCGATTGATGACATCAGTAACCGCGACGCCCAGCCAGATATTTACGCCTGGGCCGACAGCGACGCCCGCGTGACGGCGGAGTGGCTGCGCTATCTGGTGGCCCCCCTCAGTCGCCCCGAAGTGGGTGCGACCACCACCTACCGCTGGTATCGGCCTGAACACCGGCGGCCCCTGACCCATGTCCTGGCCCTCTGGACCGGTATTCAGATCACCCATATGCATGTCAACGCCAATGTGGCGGTCTGGGGTGGTTCTATGGCCGTGCGCCGTGAGACTTTTGATCAGCTCAAGATGCGTGAGATCTGGCAAACGGCTCTGGCTGACGACTGCGTGCTGAATGATACCGTACGCAAAGCGGGCCTGCGGGTCGAATTTGTTGTGCCCGCCATGACCAGTCTTTCTTCAGATCACAGCGTCAAAGATATTCTGATCTTTGCCGTGCGCCAGTGTGTGATTGGTAAGCACACCCTGAAGCCCATCTGGTGGCCGTCGATTTTTGCCTTAAGCCTGTTTCACTTCAGCGCCGGGCGCGGGGCCTGGCTGCTGGGCCGCAGTCTGCTGAAACGTCAGGCGCCACCCTGGCAGGCCTGGGGCATGCTCAGCTTTTTACCTGCCGGTATTTTGCAGGGCCTAACCGTGATTCAGTTGATGCGGCAGATAAAAAAAGCTCGCAACCCGCAAGACCCGCTGGAGGCGCGCTACAGCTGGGCAGCCTATTCGCCCCTGGCCTATCTGTTTACCTGGTTCAGCCTGGCCGCCTCAGGCCTGACCAATCGTTTTGTCTGGCGCGATATCGTTTACCGCATGCACAACGCCCACCGCACAGAAGTCTGCTTTTACCCGCCTGAACTTGAAACCGCACAATCTGAGGAGGACGCGCCTTCGGGTGCCAAGCGATCATGAAAAAATCTTTGTCTTTTGCTCTGACCGGTCTGGTGCTGCTGAGTACCCTGCCCGCGTTGGCTCTGCCCAAAATGGAGTATGTTTCTGCACGCTCGGCCCTCTACCGCCGCAAGTCTACCCCCACAGGGGTGGAATTCAACAGCCGCCGGGTGCGCGACTTTCCCAGTTTTGACAAGCTGGGGATTGGCAATTACCAGGCCGAATACCGCCTGGACGATGGCAAAAAACTGCTGATCTGGATGTATGTTGAAAGCGCGCCGCCGCTTGTAGACGAAGTGGTTCTGCACGTCAGCCCGGCCCGTCGCGAAGACGTGACCCATGAGCGGGCTTTAAAATTGATTGATCTGGTCTACGGTGAAAGCAACAGCGGTTCTGGCGTGGTGCGCGATTTCCAGGACGCCAAAAGCGCAGAGATTCAGAACCAGTATAAACTGCCCACCCGCAAGTATGAACACCAGTCTCTGTTGCCCAAAGCCTACGACGGCGGCCTTTACTATCTGGGCACCCGTTTTGGGTATAAGGTGGCCTATAACCGGGGCGGGCTGGAGGTCAATATCTACAGCCGGGAATATCTGCAAACCCTGGTGATGGACGTTAAAAAATGGGCCCATCCCGATCCCACCCCAACACCTACACCTATGCCGACACCCAAACCGACACCCACGCCCCGTCCCCGCCTGACCTGGTAAGATGGACCCTTTTGTCAGATCGGTTGATCTCTGGACCGCCTTTGGCGCCGGGATCTTTTCGTTTATCTCACCCTGCGTGCTGCCGATTATTCCCTCGTATATGTTTTTTATCAGCGGCACGTCTGCTGGTGCGGTAGCCACCGCCGAGGAACTGACCGATAGTGAGCGCCGGGAGCGCCGCCGCCAGATCATTACCAGTGCGATCTGGTTTATTCTGGGCTTTTCGCTGGTATTTATTGCGCTTGGCGCCACGGCCACCGGTCTGGGTCAGGTGCTCAAAACCCATCAGGATCTGCTGCGCAAAATCGGTGGGGTGGTGATCATGGTGCTGGGCCTGCACATGATGGGTGCGATTCAGATCAAGGCCCTGCTCTACGAAAAGCGCATGCACCTCAAATCCCGGCCCCCGGGTTTCTGGGGAGCCTTTTTGATCGGCATCAGCTTTGCCCTGGGCTGGACGCCCTGTATTGGGCCCATTCTGGGCGCGATTCTGGCGATTGCCAGCACCAAGGCCCAGGTGTCTGAAGGGGTGCGCCTGCTGGCGGTGTATTCGCTGGGTCTGGCGATTCCCTTCTTTCTGGCGGCGGTCATGATGGATCGCATCTTTGTTTATTTTCGCAAAATTCAGAAGCACATGCGCACCATTTCGATTGTCAGCGGCCTGTTTATGATTGCCGTTGGCATCCTGATTTTTACCAACGGCCTGCAGTCGCTGTCGAACTATCTTTTAACCCTTTAAGGAGCCTTTATGCTGTCAAGTTCTGATCGTGAAGCGGAAGCCATTCCCAGCTACGAAAGCCCGGATCTGGTCTCGGCCCTACTCTCGTTTGGCGCGGCTGATTTGAGCGCCAGCGGCGGGGGTGTCGATCTGCTGCTTGAAAAAGCCTGCGCCATTCGCCAGTGGCAGCTCGGCGGCAGCCATCCGCGCTTTGTGGTCAATCACTGGGTGGAGGTCATGCTGGTCGGCGCGGATCAGGCCCATTGCCGCGTGCTGAATGCCGCTACCCACGTGACGCTCAGGCCGCTGACCCTGGATAATCTGCTTAAAACCATTGGCCAGCAGCTGCAGCAGGTGGAAGCCCACCAGACGGCCCCTGACTTTGCCCAGCGCCTGATGGCGGCTTATGATCTGCTGGCCGAGGAAGTGGCGTCCGCAGGCGAAGGTCTGCCCGAAGTGCCTTTGCACCAGATTTACCTGTATTTAAAGCAGCAGCAGCCGACCTATGCCCGCATGCATTTTGGCCTGGATTTGTTTTATGCCCTTGAAAACGGTCTGCTGCTGGACCGCAATCCCAGTCTGCTGCCCGACGAAACGGTACCGCGCAAGGAGCGCTACTATCTGCCTGATTTTGGCCTGGAACCCCAGCAGGCGCTGCCGTCGGTGCACCGCCTTCTGCTTAGTCCGGCCCTGCAAAGCCTGGAAATATGAAGCGCCGGACCGGCTTGCTGTGGTCTGCGGCAGCCAGTCTGGCTTTCAGTCTGCTCTGGCCCGCTCCGGGACAGGCTGAGCCCAGCTCAGCGCAAGCCCTGCAGCTGGCCTGCAGCGAAACCCAGGTGTCACCGGCGGTCTTGGCCCGCCTGCAGCAGCACTGGCAGCCTCAGGGTCCGGTATTGCGCCAGCAGGTTCAGCCGCGCAAAGGCCTCAGCCTGCGCTGCGAAACCGATGCTACTCTGGCATCAGACGCTTTTACCCTCCACAGCAGCCCGACGGGTTTTGTGTTGCGCGCCAGCAGCCTGCGCGGCTGGCATTACGGCGTGTATGCCGCGCTGGAGCAGCTGGGCTACGCCTTCTGGCATCCCTTTGAGCCCGTAAAACCCCCTGTTTTGCCTGCCTTGCAGGCCCACACCGAGCGTTTTGTGCCGGCCCTCAAACAGCGCGGCTTCAGCCATCACACCATGCATCCGCTGGAGCTGGCACATGTGCTCAACGGCTGGGGGCCCGGTGGCCCTGAGGATCTGGCCGGCTGGGAGGTCCTGCTCCCGGAATACGACGCCTGGCTGGAGTGGCTGGTGGCCCAGCGCCAGAACAAGCTGGAATGGGTGCTACTCGAAAAAGCCAGCTGGGCCGACTTCAGCCGCAGCCCGGAACGCCAGCGCCGCCTGCGTGAGCTGGCCCGGCGAGCCCAGGCCTTTGGCCTGCAGATTGGCATTGATGCGCCCCTGGCGCTGGAACAGCAAAACGGCTGGCGGCTGATCCGCAAACCGGGTGCGCCCACTGAAGACAAGGCCCAGCTGCTTGAAAGCCTCGACTGGCTGGCGGCCTGCGGCTTTGACTTTATTACCACCGAAATGGGCCTCAGTGAGTTTCACCACGGCGGGGCCGCTCGCATGCTGGACTGGCTGAACACGGCGGCTGACTACCTCGACACGCGCTATGGCCTGCCCTTTATGACCAAGGTACATATTTCCAGCGGTCAGCAGACCTCTGACTTTCGGGATCCCGAAACGGGTGAGCCGCTGAATATCAACTTTTTGCCCTATTATGCTGATCCGCGTGTGGGCACGATGCCGCATACCGTACAGATTTACAGCCTCGACGATCCGGCCCCGACCTATGGCTGGCAGAACTTCAGCGAAATGCTGCGCTTTATGCGCTTCAGCCAGCGCGATCAGCCCGATCGCCAGATGGTTTGGTACCCTGAAACGTCTTACTGGATCAATTACGATATCAACCTGCCCCTGTTTTTGCCGGTCTATGCCCAGCGCCGCCAGCACGATCTGCAGCTGATTCAGTCTGAGGGCGTGGCCCTTGACGGGCAGATCGTGTTTACCAGTGGTTTTGAGTGGGGCTACTGGCTCAATGATTTGCTCAGCGCGCGGGGTACCTGGCAGCCCCCTGCTGAACCTGGCGACCGAGACGATCTGTCAGCTATGCTGCACCAGACCCTCGCACCCTTTGGCCCGGCCCGTCCGGCGCTGCAGCAGCTGCTGCAGGACACCATGCAGATTCAGCACCAGCGCCTGATTCTGGGCGAGGTCAATGGTCAGCGCCCTGACCCGGTTGCCCGCCAGAACGCCATGGCCTATCTGGCCGGGCAGGACACCTGGAGCGACCTGGCGGCCCTGATCCGCCGCTTTGGCCTGCCGGGCTTTCAGACCCAGCCTGAACGTGACAGTTTTGCGCAGCTGCGCAGCGATCCCCTGATCGCTGCGCGTTTTCGCCAGCACACCCTGCCTTTACTGGCCGCCACTGAAAGCGATTTTGCCGCTTTGTTCCGCCGGGCAGAGGCTCTTGAAGATCAGATTCCGCCGCACGTGCAGGCCTACTGGGCTGAAATTCGCGATGGTCTGGCCATCAACGCTGCCCGCGCCCGCTTTGTGCGCGCCCTGGCTGAGGCCAGCCTGCAGCAGCAGGTGCGCCAGCAGGCCCAGGCCCGCCGCTGGCTGGATCAGGCCGCTGCTGCTCTGACCGAGGCCCAGGCCATTACGGTCCGCCGCAGCCGGGCTTACCGCGCTGGTCTGACCCGGCTGGCCGGACGCAACCCCAACCCCACGGCCTACAGCTATGGTTATCTCTGGCAGGCCCACAGCCTGTTTTTCTGGCTGCGCGACTGGCAGCAGGTGGCCGCCCGCAACCAGCACCCCTGTCTGATGAACAGCATTGACCCGCTTGAAGTGGCCCTGCCCGATCCTGCGGGCGACTGGCGCGCTGGCTTGGCCCGCAGCCTGGGTCCGCTGCTGGGCCTCAAAGACTGCTTTGAACCCCCTTTGCCAGGGTCTTAGCCCGCATTTCTCACAAAGGTGCGTTCACATAGGGTGTAGGGTATATTTCGGGAGTTTTTACTGAACTCGGTAGCCTCTGAACAGGCCGTTTCACGCTTGATTCATTGTCTTTGTTCGTTCGCTGGGTGAAAGACGACAGGCCAAAGATAACCCTGTAGTTTCGGAGAAATGGCCTGACTGATTGACCAAAAAAAGGAAAGTGGCTTATTCTGTAAGTCCTTCAAAACCAATCAGGATAAGCCACATGAACATCATACACGAATTTCTTGCGTTTTTCAGAATTGTTTTTCAGTGCTTCAGAATGAAAAGTCCTGAGACAGCCTATCATCTGAGCCAGCCAGCCT
>JACYMC010000040.1 GCA_015272195.1 Candidatus Sericytochromatia bacterium | reverse complement strand
AACTCGAAACCCGGCTCAGCGAAGCCAAAGCCGCTCACGACAGTGCTGTGGCCGAACTCGAAACCCGGCTCAGCGAAGCCAAAGCCGCTCACGACAGTGCTGTGGCCGAGCTCGAAACCCAGCTCAGCGAAGCCCGTTCGGCCCAGACCGTTACCAAAGCGGCACTGCAGGCTGCCGAAGCGCAGCAAGACGCCCAGCGCGAACAGATAGAACAGCTCGAAGCCGCCCTGGGTGAGTACCAGGAGCAAACCGACCAGCTGCAGCAGACCCAGCAGGAACAGCAGCGTACCCTGACTGCGCTCAGCGCCGAGCGTGATGCCCAGCAGGCACGTCTGACGGTGTTTCAGCAGGGGCTGCAGGATATTCACGCCGCCCATGAACAGCTGGTCTATGAAACCGAGCAGCTTAACGCCCAGTTAGCTCCCCTGCGGGAGCGCCAGGCTGAACTGGAGGCCGAACTGGCCGAAGCAGCCCGACGCCAGACCGAACTGCGTGAAACCCAGGATCAGTGCGCCCAGGATCTCAGTGATGCCCAGGAAGAACAAGGGCGCAAGCGCAAACTGCTGGAACAGCTTGAAAACTATGGCGAAGAATCGGAGACCCTGCGTTCAGCCCATCAGGAACTGGTCAACGAGCTGGCTCAGGTAGAGGAGCGCTGCCAGACCCTCAGCAAAAACCTGGCTGACGGTGAAACCGCACACAAAAGCGCACAGGCCGAACACGATCGCCTGGCCGCAGAGATTCAGCGTGCGCAACAGGCCGTACAGCTGGCCGAGCTGGAGGCCCGCCAGCACCAGGAGCAAGCCGAGCAGCTGCAGGCCTTCATCGCGGCCTTTGATCAGGCCCCGGCCGCCACTGAAAGTGTGGCGCTGCCCGAAGCCCCTGCCGCCGATACGGCCGCACTGGCTGCTGCCCAGGCCGAACTGCGCACCCTGAGAGCCGAGCTGACGGCGGCCAAAGCGGCCGCTGCTACCAGCAGCCCTGAGCCCTCGGCAGATCCCGCCCTGCAGGCCGAGCTGGCAGCGCTGCGGGAGCAGCTTAAAAGCAAAGAAGCTGAGCTGGCACGCCAGACCCAGACCATCGCCCAGCTGCAGACCGAACGCCTGAGCCAGCCCGAACCACTGAACCTGCTGGACTTTGCCACTGACGACAGCGAGGACGGTCCAGAGCTGGATCAGATGATTTCTGAGGAAGTGGCCCAGATTTCTTCACTGCTGTCTGAGTTAAATCTGGGCAATGATGACGACGGGGCTGAAGCAGCGCCCGCTGAAGCCGCCCCGGCATCGGCCCCTGAACCTGTGGCCAGCGCGCCGGCAGCACCGGCGGCACCTGCAGCAGCACCGGCCAGCACCACGGCTTCGGCGATTCTGATTTTTTCCAGCAGCATTGCCCCGATCCCCGAATGGCAGGCCCAGCTCAATGAATACCTGGGTCAATACCAGTGTGAGGGGCGCTGGGTTCAGAGCCCGCCCGATCTGAATACAGAACGGCCCAAAGGCCTGGTCTTTCTGCTGAATCCGGGTGAAAGCGCGCATGAAAACCTGTTCTGGGAAGCCCAGCGTCTGAACATTCCCAGCATCAAGCACTATATGAGCAACGTCACCCGACTGAAAATAGATATTCTGGATGCCTTTATTTCGTAAATCAGCCTGTTTGCCAGGACTGGGTCTGGCTCTTGCTTTGAGCCTGGGCGGGCCCGCCCAGGCCCTGGATGCCAGGCTTAAACAGCGCACCCCCTTTTGCCAGCAGGCTGCCAAAGGCTGTGCGGCGCTGTTTTATCTGAGTCCGGGCGATCAGGTGCAGGTCTTGCGCCAGTCTGCCGACAGCAAATGGCTGTACGTACGCTATCGCAACCAGCACACCGGGTGGATTCAAAGCGATACGGCCAACCTGAAAAAACCCGAGGGTCTGCGCGCAGACCCTCTGAAGCCCTTGCCAGCGGGGGCGCTGGCGCTTTTACCGGCCGGTGACGAACTGCGTATTCTCTTTGCCGATGCCGTTCAGACCGGCACCCGGCGCCAGCCGGTGGTCGGTCTGCACAGCCTGCTGACGCACCCGCAGGCCCTGCATCTGGATCGGTGCGCCGGCAATGCCGCCGATGTCTGTGTTTATGGCGTACAAACGACCGAGGAACAGTCTTTTGTACTGCAGCTGACCCCTGACAATCCGCCACACTACCGCACCCTGCTGCGCCTCAGGCAGCCGGAGGGTCTGCAGGGGCTGGCGGTCAAAGCCGCGGGGCTTTTGCTGCTGGGTGAAGCCGAGGGGGTCTGGGGCGAGAGCCTGCTGCTGGGCCTGGGCGCAGACGGTCTGCCCTTTTTGTTGTTAAAACAGGCCCAGGAAGCCCTGGTCTGGGTCCCGCAGGATGTGCGTTCAGGTCTGAATCTGGAGTCGGTGCGTCTGATGCATCTCAACCGTGACGGCGTCCTGCTCGCCAGTGCCTTTCATCTGGGGCAGCGCCGCCATGTGCTGCTGCGCCTGCGCTTTGATCCCGAGCGCTTCTGGGTGTATGAAGGCCTGATGCGCTGGCCTGACGCCGTGGCCCTGTCGCCCCGTGAAGCCGGGGTGCAGGTTCAGGGTCTGGGCGCCGAAGGTGATTTTTATGTGCTGATTGCAGCCGAAGGCAAAACCTGGCTGGCCTATTACAGCGGCAGCCAGGAGCCCCTGGCAGTACAAACGCTTGCGCAGAGGCCGCTGGATGCCCAGCTGGCCGGTAAAACCCTCTGGCTTTTACACCCCGAGGGCCTGCGTGCGTTTAAGCCCCACTTTTCACCCTGAGCTTTTGTGATATATAATACATGTGATGTGCAGCACGAAGGCCGTCACAATATACCCGCAAAACAAAACAGATATGGAGTTCTGCATCCGTGAATCACGCTTTGGCAAACCCCGAAACCGCGTCGCAGTCTGTGGGCAGCTGTCTGCGTACGGCCCGCCTGGCCCGCCAGCTCAGTCTGGATGATATTGTCAGCCGCACCTTTATCAAACGCCACTACCTTGAGGCCCTCGAATCCGACAGCTTTGCCCATCTGCCGGCAGCGGTGTATACCACCGGCTATATCCGTCAGTATGCCCGCACCCTGCAGCTGGACGAAGAAGCTTTGGTTCATGCTTTTCAAAGCGGCCAGCAGATTCAGGGCATGCCTGTCCAGCAGGATTTTGAACTGGTCGTGTCTCAGCCCCGACGGGGCGAGGTGCGCGTCGAAAACCTCTGCCAGCCCGAACAAGAACAGCCACAGGAAAGGGTTTCCCATATGTCCGCCACCCCCGTTATGTCTTCTGAACACAAAGAAATTGTGGATACCATTGATGGAGCGCGCAAAGAAGCGCTGGCCGTGCGTCACCAGACCGAGCAGTTTGCCGATCAGGTGCTGGGCCATCTGGAGTCTGAAATTCAGAAAACCCTCTCGATTATTCGCAATGGCCGCGGATTTTTGCAGGAGCGTCTCAAGAGCTACAACTTCTGAAGCACGCTTTTTTATCGGCTTTGCGCTGTACCTGCTTGCAAACAAGCATGTGCAGCGCTGTTGCTTTCTATATATCCTACAGAGCCCACGGCATGAATTAAAGATCTGGAGCAATTGATTATGGGTAATGTCCACTTTTCCGGCCGCAACCGGGAGATACCAAGTCACGTTCTCAACACCCGGCAGAACAGCCCCCTGGAGCAAAATAACGTGCGTTTTCGCATCAAAGGCGCCTATCTGACCGATTTCAGTGACAAAGGCATCAAGGATTTTATCCAGAAGCATCAAAACAGAAAAAGCGGCTTTCTGGGCTCCATTGGCCTCGGCTGGGGCGGCAAGGACCTGGAATTCAAAGAAGTTAAGGCCTTTATTCAGGCGGCAGCGGCCAATGCCGAATCACTGCAGGGCAAAACCTTTGACCTGACCGATCCGGAACTGGGCCTGTTTGATGATGACGATGTCACGGTCAAAGACATCAAGCACAGCTTTGACCTGAAATACAGCAGCAATGCCGGACGTTCAGACGCCAGCGTGGACTTTGTCGACACTCAGGAAGTGCGCTACCATCACCGCGAGGCCCGCAACGCCGAAAAAACCGCCCACACTGCCTATGAGCGGGCCCAGAACACCGACACCTACCTGCAAAGTGAACTCGACAAAGCGATCCGGGAGCGTGATAAAATCGCCGACCGCGTCGGCGGCGATGCCGTGGCCCGTCTGGCTGAAGTCGACAGCCGCATTGGCAGCATCGACCAGAAACTGGGTGAGATTGACAGCGATATGTCCCAGGCCCGCCGCCGCCTGAGCCAGCGCGATGTGCCCGAACCCGAAAAGCGTGAGCTGCGTCTGATGTTGCGCGGCATGGAGTCCGAAAAAACCGAGCTGCAGAACGAGCGCAAAGATCTGCAAAAAAGCCTGACCAAAAAACATGGCTTCTGGAGCTTTCTCGGCGGTGGCAGCAATCTCGAAGATCTGCGACGGGCCAATGCCGCCGTGGAACGGGCCCGCGAACGCAAAGAGGCCCACGCTGAGAAACTGGAAACCGCCCGCAACAACTGGCAGCAGGCCGTGCAGCAGCGCGAAGCCATTGAGCGTGGCGAAAGCATGGCTGGCCAGGGCTCGGCCCCGACAGACGCGGCAGAGCCTGACGCCGATACACCCGCTGCAGCAGCAGCCGATCGCCCCGCCGCGCCAGATGCTGACCCGGCACCCACTGCGGCTGATGACGCCCCCGAAGTTGAAGTGCCGACAGGCCAGGCCAGTCGGCCTGCTGCCGCTGCAGCAGACCGTCCCGCAGCCCCGGCAGTCGATCCTCAGCCTGCCAGTGATCCTGTGACACCAGCGCCTGCGGCTCAGCCTGCAGTACCTGCCCAGCCCGCGACACCGGCAGCTTCGGCGCAACCGGTGGCCCTGACTGCCCAGAACTTTGCGAGCATGGATCCTGAAGCCCGCGCCGATCGTTTTCTGGCCCTGCCCGATGCCCAGCAGGATCTGCTCTTCAGCAGCCTGAGTTTTGAAGATCAACAGGACCTGCTGCTGCGCCTGGGCCAAAAAGCCAGCGCCCCGGCCATTCTGGGTCGCCTGAGCGCACTGATGTCTGAGCGCAATCGCCAGGCCCTGGCCGATAATCTGCGCGAAACCCAGGAGGCCGCACAGGGTCAGCCCTTTCCTTTTAACACCTCCATGAACCTGATTCTGCATGAACTCTCCAAACAGGGCATCACCCCGAATCAGGCCCCCGCCGCCGCAGCTGAACCCACCCCGGCTGCACCGCCGGCCAGACCGACAGCACCAGTTCAGCCGGCGGCGCCCGCCCAGTCCGCCGCACCGGCCCGCCCCCCGGTAACCATCGAAGATGAAGGCCCTGCCAGTCCCGTGGCACCGGCGCAGCCTGCGGCACCAGTAGCTCCAACAGCTCCTGCGCAGCCGGCACCCGCGCCGGCCCGTCCAGCAGTGGTCGAAGAAGCCGCGCCAGTAAGCCCGGCGACGGTGGCTGAAGCGCCGGCAGCTCCTGTGGCAGCCCCTGCCATACCCGCCGAATCCAATCGCGAAGCCCTGGCTATACTGCAGTCTCTGGTACAGGCTGACCCCCAGACCGGGGAACGTTTCCAGGCTTTTTATGCCCTGCCTGACACCAGCAAACAGGCCATCATGACCGAGCTGGAAGTGCAGAAACAGGTGGACCCGGCTAATAAAGCCGTGGCGGTTCAGCTGCAGGCTGAGTTTTTCTCAGGTCTGGCCTACCTCTACCCCGAAGATGGCGTGCGTGGCCGCCTGATGGCCGCCCTGCCCGCAGAAGCCCGCAGCGATCTCAAAGCCAATCTGGAGGCCACCTTGCCTGAAATCCAGGCCTTTGAGGGCCTCAGTGCCGCCGACAAACAGGAACTGATTAACGCCCAGCAGCTCCTGATCCGTGAGCTGAGTGCCAGCCCATCTCAGACTGCGCCCCGCCCAGTGCAGGGACCGCCAGCACCTCCCGCAGCAGCGGGTCCTGATCCCGTGCAGCTGGCGCGTGAACTGACCAGCGCGCCCAAGGCCGATCGCCAGGCACGCTTTGCCGCCCTGCCGCTGGAGCACAAGCAGCAGGTGTTCAGCGCCATGAGCCGTGAAGTCAAAGGTGAAATGCTGGGTGCCCTGGTTCAGCCACACCCCAACGCAGCCGACCGCCAGGCACTGGTGGCCAGCCTCAGCGCCCAGGAAAAAAGCCGCCTGAGTGCGATGCTGCAGGAAAGTCTGCCCGTCCTGCGCGCCCTGGGTGAAACCCAGGCCGTGGCCAACACCGAACAGGTCCTGCGCGATCTGGGTGCAGCCGTGCCCACAGGCGTGGCCCCGGCTGCCGCAGGGCCAGCGCCGGCAGCGGTCGAAGACCCTGCAGCCCCACAGGGACCGGTTCAGCCGACATCTGAACCCCTGCCCATCGCCAATTTACCCGCAGCCAATGCCCCCCAGCCTGGCCGGCTGGATATGACCCCCCAGGTCAATCAGCTGCGGGCGGTGGTCACTGAGCGCAGCATGTTTGGCTATGGTGGCGTCACCCAGCCCCAGGCCATGCACCAGCTGGTCGAAGAAATCTGGTCCAAAGGCACCCTGCAGAACAAGCAGGATATGGCCAAATTACTGGTTGACAACAAAGAGGCCCAGACCCTGGCCAATCTGCTGGCCAACGTGACGGTTGATGAAGCCGAGGCCGTGGCCGTGATGACGGTTCCCAATTTCCCCGGCAGCCGATTTATGAACGACATTGACGATTCCCGTGCCTTTATTATGCTGAACTATCTCAGCACGGCGGCGGCTGAGGGCGGCGACAGCGCACGGGGCGCGCGCCAGCTGATCAGCGACACCACCAAAGCCTATACCGGCACGCTCTGGGATCGCGAAGCCCCGTTTGAGCGCATGCGCAATACCGCCCGCGCCAACGGCAACTGGGACAAACTCCCGGCAGATCTGCGCACGGCCATCGATAAACTGCTGCGTTAATGATGTCGGCTGAGCTGCTGAAGCGCCCCCTGTCAGATTGCCATTTTGTGGCGATTGACTTTGAAACCACGGGGCTTTCAGCCGTCAGAGACCGGGCTGTGGAACTGGGTCTGCTGCGCTTTGGTCTGGATCAGTCGCTCTGGGCGCCCTGGTCCAGCCTGTTTCAGCCGGGGGTGCAGATTCCCGCTGAAGTGACGGCCATTCACGGGCTGCGTGACGCTGATGTCGCCAGCGCGCCCACGTTTGCCGCGCAGGCTGAGACCATTCTGAGCCAGCTGCAGGACGCCGTGCTGCTGGCGCACCACGCCCCCTTTGATCTGGCTTTTTTAAGCTGGGAGCTGCGCCGGGCCGGTTATGCTTTACCCGCACTGCCGGTGATTGATACCTTTCAGCTGGCCCGGCAGATCCTGCGGGCGCCCAGTTTTAAGCTGACTGAGCTGTTGCAATGGCTGGAGCAGCCCCCGCCCGTACCGGCCCACCGCGCTCTGCCCGATGCCATGGGCTGTGCCCGGCTGTTGCTGGCCTGCCTGCAGCGCCGCCCTGAGCTGCAAAGCCTGACCCTGGAAGCCCTGTTTGAACGGCTGCCCCAGATCCGCATGGGGACGCTGGGCACAGCAGAGACCGCCAGCGCGGAGCAAGATGCCCTGCAACAGGCGATTATGGGCCAGCAGGACGTGCAGATTGAATACCACAATGCCCGGCAGCAAACGCTTCTGCGTCAAATCACCCCCCTGCTGCTGGGGGGCTATGGCAGCTACGCCTATGTTGAAGCGTACTGCCATCTGCGGCAGGAACACCGCCAGTTTCGCCTGAATCGCATTCAAAAGGTGGCTTTGGTCGCCTGAATTGTTAAATAATATGTAAATTTTTATTTTTGTATCCTATCTTATGCTACATTTCAAAATAGTGTTTCAGCTGATTTTATGAGGTTAAGTTTATGCAAGTCCGCACCAAAAAATCACTCTTTACGGCCCTGACCAGCACGGTACTGGGCGCCGCCGTCCTCGGTGCCTGCAGCACCGTGCCCGCCGGCTTTGGCCGGGGTCCGCTCAACCCGGCCATCAATCCGGCCGTGCGCGCCCAGAATGCCGTACCCCAGCAGGATCTCTCCCGTCTGAGCATTGGCCAGGCCAAACAGGTCATTGCCAGTCAGCAGGCCCAGCCCATCCGCCCGGCAGGTCCCCAGGCCCAGACCACGCCTGACTTTAAAACCCCCGAGTGGGTCCGCGACGCCGTGTTTTATCAGATCTTTCCGGAGCGTTTTCACAACGGCAACCCCAACAACGATCCGCCTGGCACTGAGCCCTGGGGCAGCCAGCCCAAGCTGTTCAACTTTATGGGCGGTGACCTTGAGGGCGTGATTCAGAAGTTGCCTTACCTCAAAGACATGGGCGTTAACGCCATTTACTTCAACCCGATTTTTGAGGCCCCAACCTCCAACCATAAATACAATACGGCTGACTTTATGAAGATTGACCAGTCCTTTGGCGATATTGAAACCTTCAAACGCCTCGTGGCCCAGGCCAAGTCCATGGGCATCCGCATTGTACTGGACGCCGTCTTTAATCACTCCGGCGAAACCCACTGGGCTTTCCGCGACGCCGAGCAAAACGGGCCCCAGTCCAAATACTGGAACTGGTACCTCTTCCACGGCTTCCCCGTGGTCAAACAGCCCAAGCCCAACTACGAGTCCTGGTGGGGCCACTACACCCTGCCCAAGTTCAACGAGTACAACCCCGAAGTGCGCGAGTACCTCTTTCAGGTCGGCGAGTACTGGGCCAAGCTGGGCATCGACGGCTGGCGTCTGGACGTCCCGAACGAAATCCGCGACATGAACTTCTGGCGCGAATTCCGGGCACGGGTCAAGCGCATCAACCCGGATCTGTACATCGTGGGTGAAATCTGGGGCGACGGCAGTCCCTGGCTGCAGGGTGACCAGTTTGACGCGGTCATGAACTACCAGTTCCGCGATCAGGTCTTTAACTTTATTGTCGAAGAAAAAGGCAATGTCGATCATTTTGACTGGAACCTGCAGGGCATCCGGGGCCGTCACCCTGACTCGGTGACCTACACCATGTTCAACGTGCTGGGCAGCCACGATACCGCCCGCATCATGACCATGGCCCGCCGCGATATCAACAAGGTCAAAATGGCCACCCTGTTTCAGATGACCTATGTGGGCGCACCGGTGGTGTATTATGGCGACGAGATTGGCATGGAGGGTGAAATGGATCCCGATTGCCGCCGCACCTTCCCCTGGGATGAAAGCCAGTGGAACCACGATCTGCGCAACTACTTCAAACGGCTGATCCAGATCCGCAATCAGTACCCCGTGCTGCGTCGCGGCGGCTTCCGCAGCCTGATGCGCCACAACGACAACCGCACCTTTGCCTATCTGCGTGAAGATGCCCGCAGCAAAATGGTGGTGGTGATGAACAACAACACCGCGCCCCAGGACATTCCGATCAACATGGCCCAGGTCAACGTGCCCGACGGCAATCTACGCGATCTGCTCAGCAACCGCAGCTTCCAGATTCGCAATGGCCAGGTGGTCTTCAATCAGGTGGCCCCAAAAACCGGCATGCTGCTGGAGTGGCGTCCGCTTTAAGCCCGGTACTGTCCCGACGAAAGCCTTTTTTCGTCGGGATTATCCTGGGCTTAACCTTATCTTATCTGTTGTTTAATTGATAGATGACAGATCCCCCCTGAAATCCTCTATAATAAAGACATAGGGGATCTTATGCTACTTGAACAGACCTTTTTATCAGAGCACGATTATTATGAAGTGATGGGCCTGAGCCCGGAAGCCACCGTATTGGATATTGAAGCCGCCTTTAAACAGCAAGCGGCCGGTCTTGATCTGCGCCATCCCAACCCCGAAACCCGCATGCAGGCCGCCGAAAAAATGCTGATTCTGACCCAGGCCTATGAAGCCCTGAGTGATCCCATGCTGCGCAGCCATTACGATCGGCAGGTCCTGGGCCGTAATCAAATGCCCGTGACGCCCCAGGTCGACGGCCTCTTTAAAGAAGGTCTGCGGGCCTGGCGCAAGGGTGAAACCGATATGGCCCTGCGATATCTCAAAGAAGTGGCCAACCTTTACCCGCATCGCTCCCTGTACCGCGTACATCTGGCGATTGCCTATGCCGACAAAGACTGGTTTGCCTTTACCGAATCAGAACTCGAAACCGCCCTGCGCCTGGACCCGGACTCGGGTTTTGCCAAAGAAACCGTGGCCAAGCTGCTGTTTAAACTGCCTGACAAGCGACGCTACTGGCATCAGAATCCCCTCAACCGCCAGGTTGCCATGCTGGCCGCAGGCTTTGTAGGCCTGGCCGTCCTGTTTGCTTCGGGCCTGCCCCAGAATCTGGCCTCAGGTCTGATCGCCAAAGTCACGGACGCCACGCGCATTCAGAGCAAACAGCCCGCCCTGGAAGATCGCCTGCCCGAAGACATGCGCAAAGAGTTGGCCAAAAAACAGACCACGCAACAGCGTGAGATCCCCTTCTTTGAAAGCGACTACAAACCTGAGGGCAAAACCTATGACTATACCAAGCTGGAGGCCAAAAGCAAGGTCTTTTACCCCGAGCAGCAGATGGTGGTGCTGACCTACAAAGATGGCAGCATTCTGACCTATAAACCGGCCAGCATCAAGGGCTGGCAAAAACGCGGTGAGCTGCCGGTCATCATCACCGAAAACAACGAGCTGATTCCCAGCCCGACCAGTCTGCCGGTGCTGATGCCCGACATGAAGCCCGCCAATCTTGAAGCCGCTGACTTTCCGGCCTGGATGTTCCCGGAGTATGGCATTGCGGCAACACCGCCCAGCAGTGTCCCCTCAGGCAATGACACCAGCCCGGCAGAACCAGCAGACAGCACAACAGATACCAACACAGACACGGCAGCCGAGCCGCCGGCCTCCAGCCCCCCTGCTGAAACACCGACAGCGCAGCCCGCCAGTCCGACAGGGGGTTATAACCCTTATGGCAACTAAAACAGCGCGCCAGCGCGGTCTGGCGCTGGCGGAAGTGATGGTGGCAGCCGCCCTGCTGGGTATTGTGATGCTGGCCGTTTCACCCATGATCACCTACGGCATTCGTTCCAGCCACAGCAACAAAGAGCGCAGCGCGGCCATTCAGGCCGCCCAGCGTATTGTTGAGGATGTTCGCAACGCCGGTTTTGCCCAGGCTGCCAGCCTGGTCAGTCCGGGCAACGCCGTGGTCTTACCTGATGATTTACAGGGCAATAAACTGTTTATCAAGGGCACGGGCGAAGTGGGCACCACGGCTGAAGGCGGTGCCAAACCCCTCAACATCAGCCGCATTTATGCCTTCAGCACACAAGGTGACACCATTCAGGTGACGGTTAAAATCACCTGGCCCGGCAGCTCAGGCCGTCACGTGACCCTGGGCACCACCCTGAACCGGACCCTGGAGAACTGAGATGCAAGGGCTCAGACATCAGCACGGTTTAACCCTGATGGAAGTCCTGATTGCCAGCGCCATTGGTGTGGTGGTGCTGGGCGCAGCCATTGCTTTTTTAATGAACTCCAGTCAGCTCATTCGCCTGGGACAGGAAACCTCACAGCACACCACGCGGGCCCAGCAGGCCATCAACGCCATGGTCAAAGAGCTCAAAACCGTACATATTGATGAACCGGTCCTGTTTGCCGTCACCCCGGCCTGGGACGATCTGCCCGCGCTGCCCTACGGGGCGTTTGAACTGTCACCTTACCCCGATACGGCCGGTCAGGTGGTCACGCCTGCAGTACCAGCCCTGCGCAAATTTGCCTCCCAGGTGGGCGAAACGGCCCTGACCCTCAAATGGTATCCCAATCCCGACACCCCCGACGAAAGCAACTCGCTGGTGTTTTACAAAGCGCCCGCACCAGGCCCTGGTGCCACGGCCAACATCGAGCGCATCACCTACCGTCTGACAGCCGAAGGTCGCCTGATCCGAGAAGTACAGCAGCCTCTGACCAGTGCCTCGGTGCGTTTTTTTAGCAACCCCACCCCCAGTTTTCGCGCCCTGGCCGATGATGTGGCCGTGGTGCAGTTTACCTACCCCGAATTTGAGCGGCGGCTCGATGCCGCCCTCGAAACCCAGCTCGACACCTTGCTCAGCGATCAGGGCCTGGCCGCCCAGACCCGTTTTATTAACGAAAACTTCCGTAAAATCATCGGCATTCGTCTGGTGATGCGCGGTTCCCAGCAAGGCAATAAACATACCCCAGGTGTAGAACTCAATACAGAAGTGAGGCTCAGAAGCGAATGATCAGACAGTGGCAGGCCCAACGCGGGATCTCAATTACAGCCGTGCTCGGCATTATGCTGGCGCTGACCATTCTGGCCCTGACCTTTCTGGGCATGGTGCGCTTTCAGATCAAAGACACGGCCTTTGAACAGGCCACCATTACCGCCGCCTATATTGCCGAGATGGGCTTTCAGCAGGTGCGCGCCGAACTGGTGGAAACCAACGGCGAGTGGTCCCTGCTGGATGGCATTGTCAACGCATGTGAAACCACCGATCCTTTTGCGGCCCGCTGTCAGCGCATTCCGGCCAGCAATAACTTTGCCGACTTTCGCGTGGTGCGCGAAAACCCCCTCGATCCCAGCTCACCGATCATTGGCATTTACGAGGTTGGCATTGAAACCGGCCAGAAGCGTGCGGTGTTTGGCAACCGCACCCTGACCGGCGCCACCACCGGCTATGTGCCCGGCTCCGTGCTGCCTGCCGAGCAGGTCGGCTACGATATTCACGGCAACCAGCTCTGCGACAACAGCAACCCGGACGAAGAATGCCCCGGCAACTTTCTGGGCGTTCGCGTCAAAGCCTGGCTAACCGATGCCGAGGGCAATCTGATTCCCAACACCCGCTCCCAGACCGTTTACGGCGTGCTGCAGATGAGCAGCCTCAACCCCAACGACGACGGTCCGTCGAGCTTTATGCTGGAGTCCCACGAAGACATTGTGGTGGCCTCCAACTCGGAATGGAACAACAGCACCGGTTTGTTTGAGCCCCAGGGTGGCTTTTATGGCCCCATGCACACCAACGGCAAGTTTACTTTTCAGTGGGACAGCAGCGCCGACGATCCTGATTTGCCCGGCAATGTGGATATTGTGCAGCGTCGCACCTTTCACAGCCTGCGCCACAATGCCGCTTCGTTTATCAACTACCGCGATGAACTGGGCCTGCTGCGCCCTTTCTGGGGCGTACTGATGGCCCACCGCAACAATGTCAGCGCCAGTAATGATACTTACGCAGATCTGTGCACACCACGCCTGCTGAGCCCGCCCAAAATGTATTCTGTGGGCACAAACTTTCAGCACCTGCCCTTTTTTAAGATCGCTGAAATCCGCTGGGCTGCGTCGCCGCCGGCGGTGGGCAGTACCTATCAGGTGGTCTTCAGACGCACCCGCGATGGCCAGGAGCAGACCGTCAACGTGGTGCGCGGGCATCTCGGCGCAGGCGCCCAGTCAGATGTGGTCACCAATCCATTTAATGTACCCTTTGAACACGCCGGCATTGTGGATATCCGGCAGGGAGGCAGCAGCTTTCCACCGGCCTCAGTGAACGTCTGGGTCAACGGCACAACAGACTGGGTTCACTTTGATGGCACCAACTGGGTGCTGACCACTGGGACCAACAAACCCACCGATAACTATCACTACTGCG
This sequence comes from Candidatus Sericytochromatia bacterium, assembly GCA_015272195.1. Taxonomy (GTDB): domain Bacteria; phylum Cyanobacteriota; class Sericytochromatia; order UBA7694; family UBA7694; genus JACYMC01. The sequence continues at coordinate 18,687 of JACYMC010000040.1, read as the reverse complement.
TGCGCTACATCGACCACAGCACCATCAACATCCACGAACAAATGACCTACGCCGGTGCGGCCCCCGATTACCGCTACTGGCACGAGCACCCGGCCGGTGAGAGCATGTTTTCACTCAACCAGGCGGCTCACGGCCATACCGATGTGATGGGGGCCGAGCTGGCCGCCAACAGCATCAGTGGCGATCCCGGCTATGACGGCGGCACCTGGCGCCACAGCCACAGTATCGTCAACAGTGCCGACATGTTTGGCAGCACCCTCAGCAGTGGCGGCAATACGATTCCCAATACCTTTATCAAGCTGAGCAACGGCAGCTATGCCCCCAGTCTCACCACGGGCCATGTGGTGCCCTTGCTGATGCCGACCGCTGATCTGGATCAGTATAAAAACCAGATGGAGCAGCTCAACAAATACCTCGTCCTGACCCTGGGGGTGACCCTGCCCCGCGACGCGACCGACACCATTGACGGCTCAGCGCTGGGGGCAGCCCCCTTTAACGCCAGCAACTACGCGCAGGGCTATCTGGTGGGCAAGTTTCCCGCCAGCACCACCCATGGCTCAGTGATCACCAACAAGCTCACGCCAGCCATTCGCACGGCCCAGCCGATTGTGGATTTCAGGGCCACCTATTTTGGCAACGATCTGCGCTACTCTGCCGGCGCCAGTGCCGGCCAGCGGGTGCTGCCCGAAGGCAGTGCCATAGACACCACGGCTTACATCTGGGTCAACGACAATCCCGAAAGCAGCGACTATATGAAGGTCGCAGCCTCGGCCATCAGCGGCGATTACCGCCACTATCTCTACCGCCAGATTCCGCCGGGCAAGGTGATTGTGGCCCGCGATGCGGTGGTGCTGATTGGCAATATGCGGCCCCAGACCGCCAACTGTGAGTTTCTGAACGCCTCCTGCCTCGACTATCACCCCGGGCACGTAGCCCAGCAGCCGGGCCGGGCCACCATTGTCAACGGCCAGCTGAGCATTGTGTCGTTTACCACCACGGTGGCACCGGCTCCGCCCAGCCCCTACAGCCACTATAACCTCGGTGATATTGTGGTCACGGGCAACGTGCTCTACCACAACGACTTTTACGCTGTGCCCAGCGACAAAACCCAGATGCGCCAGCTGGGCACCCAGCCGGTCTCACCCTACACCCGCTCCAAGGTGGTCAGCGGCCCGATCACCAATATTGATGACCCTGCAGTCATGTGGATTACCAATACCGACGGCACGCGCAGCCGCAACGCCAGTGGCAGCTTTATCGGCACCCTCGACGGGCTGGGCCTGTTTGCCGTCAACGATATCAAGCTCTCGGTCACAGGGTACTTTCACTCTCTGGCCCACGAAAAAAACAAGGGCAATGCGGGGGAAACCCTGCGTGTGCATGGCCAGCTGGTGGCGGGCAAACAAATTGCCGTGCACCGCGACAACCGCAGTCTGGCCAGCGAGCATGAGCGCTACAGCTCGATTATCGACAAGCTGGAAATCTTTGGCACGGTCTACTCCTACCGTTCACCCGACTTTTCAAGCTACTTTAAGGTGCGTCGCGAATATTATTTTGACCGCTCGCTCAAAATGAACCCACTGGTGGGTGCGCCGTATTACCCCGAAAGCGAATACGCCTACCGCGACCAGACGGTTTACAGCCAGTTCCCCCGCCTGGTGCAGGGCACCTGGACCCAGAGCCTGGATTAAGCGTGTAACCCCTGCCACAGACGTGGCAGGGCCTGTGCGACTACAGTGGCTGTAAAAACTGAGAGCATCAAAAGCCCATGTTAAAACCGCTGTCTGAAGCCGAAGATCTGCATTCGCTCTTTGAGCGCAACACCATCAAACGTCCGCCAGCCAATGCGCCGCGTCGCATCAACCGACTGGCGCTGCCCGAGCCCATCACGGGCGAAGTGTCTGAAACCGAAACCCCACCCGCCCGCCTGGAGGCGCCGGTTGCGCGCGGGCAGCTGCTGGCCTTTCCGGGCCGTGAAGCCGGAACGCCAGCAGCCCCAGCGCCCGCTGGCCCCAGCCGCGAGGCGCTGGAAGCCGAGCTGGCAAAAAAACTGGCCCAGGCCAAAGCGGAGCTGCAAAAACAGTTTCAGACCCGCCTGCAAAGTGCCCTGCAGGCACAGGAAGCCTCACTGCAAACCCAGAAAGAACTGCTGGCCCTCAGCCAGCCTTTGCTGCAGCTGGATGAAGCCCTCGAAGCAAGGCTCAAAGGCTTTCTGCTGGGCCTGGGCAAAGCCTTTGACTTCTGGCGTCTGCGCCTCTGGGTGCCCGACTTTGGCCAGCCCTTTGGCCAGGATTTGCGCCTCGAAGCCCTCTGCCGCAGCGATCTGCGCCTGAATCTGCCCGAAGCCGAAGCGCGCCTGCGCCAGGTACTGCGCAGCGGCACCCCCCAGCGCCTGCAAGAAAAACACTGCACCCAGTATTTCTGGCCCCTGCGCCACGGACAGCAGACCCTGGGCGTGCTCGAAGCCATCGCCGCAGCCGGTGAAACCCGCGACAGCGATCAGCAGCGCCTGCTGCAGGCCCAGCTGAACCTGCTGGCCGACTATCTTCAGGCCGCTGAACAGGCCCAGGCGCAGGCAGCAGAGAGTCCCCGCGATGCCCTGACCGGCCTGCTGAACCACCGGGGCTTTTTTGAAGCCCTCGATAAAGCCCTGCACGAATCGCCCAACTTTCCGCTGCAGCTGATCTGCCTGAATCTGGACTACCTTGATCAGATCAACGAGGTGCATGGCCACCGGGCAGGTGACAGCGTGCTGCAGCAGCTGGCTGTGCTGCTTGAGGGCCTGCTGCCGGCCAAAGGCCAGCTGGGGCGTCTCCAGGGTGACAGCTTTGCAGCCCTGCTGCCCCAGACGCCGGGCGAACAGGCTCTGGCCCTGGCCGAAAAGTGGCGGGCAGCCGTTGCCAGCCTGAAGCTGCAGGGTAAGTTTGAAGCCGGTCTGAGCATCAGCATCAGCCTCGGCCTGGCCAGTGCCCCGACCAAGGGCAGCCGAGCGCTGCACCTGCTCTATCAGCAGGCCCTGCAGGCTTTGCAAAAAGCCAAAGCCAAAGGCCGCAACCAGATTCAGGTTTACACGGAAGCCCCCGCCAGCCCCCGGGCCGAAACGGCCCGTGCGGCAACGGCCAGCGCCCCGGCAGCCAAAACCCAGCCGACCCGCCCTGAGCCCCGGTCCGTGGCTGCATCTGACGCGGCAGGCAGCCGCCCCGCGCCCGCTGCCAAACCGCCGACAGCGCGGCCCGCGGCGGTCAAAGCCAAGCCCTGGTCTGAGGTGCTCAAAGACAGCCTGCCAGCCCTGGAGACCGAGTGGCTGCAGCAGGCCGAAGACTATGGGGTGCCCGAGGTATCTGTGGCCCTGGAGCAGCTTAAAGCAAGACTGCCCCGTTTAATGGATGCTTTTGGTGAACTGCTGGAGCGCAAGACCCAGCTGGAAAGTCTGGCCCAGATGCCCGTCAGCTACTTTTTGCCCTCACCGATTGTGGCGGCCATTCGCCGGGGGGATCCCCGGCATCAGCTGATCTCCTATGAAGTGGCCTTTATGCTGCTGCAGGAGAGTCTGCAAAGCGTGCTGGGCGCACGGGCGGGTGCAGAAGCCCTGATCCCGGCACTGGATGCATTTTTTCACTGCATCAATGACAAACTGACGGCCCTCAAAACCGATCTGCAGGCCGGGCGCTAAGATGGCCTGGCTGATGGGGGCGCTGGCCCTGGTCTTTGGCTATATCTCCTTCAGCATGTTTGTGGCGGCCTTTCGCGAAAACGATCCGGCTGAGCGCTATAAGCTGATGCGTTCAGGCTTTGGCACCCTGGTGCTGACCCTGATGGGGATTGTTTTTGCCTGGTCTTCGCTGCTGCCCGATCTGGCACCGCCCGTGGAATAATGCGGCAGTTTCTGGCCAGCTTTGGCTGGGCCTGGGCCGGCATCCGGTCGGCCTTTGCGACCCAGCGCAACCTGCGTATACACGTTCTGGCTGCGTTCCTGGCCTGTGGACTCAGCGTTCTGCTGGGCATCAGCCGCCTGGAGTGGGTGCTGCTGATCCTGACCATGGCCCTGGTAATGATGGCCGAAATGCTCAACACCGCACTGGAAGCCACCCTGGATCTGATCTCACGGGAGCGGCACCCCCAGATCAAATTTGCCAAAGACGTGGCCGCCGGGGCGGTATTGCTGACGGCCCTGGCCGCGGTGCTGGTGGGTTTTTTAATCTGGGGCCCCTGTCTGCTGGCCCTGCTGCCGGCCTGAAGCCTCTGCGCTTGCCTTGACAGCCGCCTGCATCGCAGCGGACGATACAGCTTAAAAAGGACACCTCTTATGCCTGAAGGTCCTGAAATCCGCCGCAGCACCGATCAGCTGGCTGCCGCCCTGGTCGGCCACGTACCCGAAATACAGCTGCTTTATCCTGCCCTGCAGCCTTATCACAACGGGCTGCAAGGTCAAAAAATTGTGGCCGTCAGCTCCCGCAGCAAGGCCTGGCTGATTCACTTCGAAAACGAGCTGACACTCTACGGCCACAACCAGCTGTACGGGGTCTGGATGGTCCGCAAAAGCGGCAGCCTGCCCCGCACCAACCGGCAGCTGCGCCTGAGTCTGGCCGGCCCGCGCCAGTGGGCCCTGCTCTACTCATGCACCGATCTGGCCGTGCTCAGCCCTGAGCAGCTTGTGACACACCCTTACCTCAGCCGGCTGGGACCCGATGTCTTGGACCTGAATACCGATACCGAAACGGTGCTGGGCCGCCTGCATGATCCGCGTTTTCAGCGCCGCCGTCTGCACGCCCTGCTGCTGGATCAGGGTTTTCTGGCCGGTCTGGGCAATTACCTGCGCAGCGAAATGCTCTTTGTGGCCCACATTCCACCCGACTACCGGCCGATGGACTGCACTGAGACCCAGCTGCAGGCCCTGGCCGAAGCCGCGCTCGACCTGCCGCGCCGCTCTTATGCCACCGCCGGTCTGACCCTGGCCCCAGAACATGTTGAGCGTCTGAAAGCAGCTGGCAAACCCCGCCGGGCCTGGCGCTTCTGGGTTTTTGCCCGCGAAGGTCAGCCCTGCCATACCTGTGACACAAGGGTGCAAAAGACCGTTCTGGGCGGCCGCCGGCTCTACTTTTGCCCACGCTGCCAGTCTGAAAGCCTGTGATTTGTGGTTTGCATACAAATGCAGGTATCATGGTAAAAAAACGAACAGGTGAGTATTATGCGCCAAGGCTTGTGCTTCCAAACCCTTCTTGCCTGTGTGGCGCTGAGCTTCAGCGCCGCACAGGCCCAAACCGCAGTCAAAGAACTGGCCCCGCTCCCAGACGGCCCTGCCGGGGCCGTCTGGTATGAGCGCCAGGTGCTGGTGCCCCAGGCTCAGGCCGACAGCCTTTCGATCTGGGATCAGCGCCAGCTCAACCGCCTGATGGATCTGAACCAGTGCCAGCCTTCGGCTCTGCTGCCCTTACAGGGCAATTTACTGCTGGCCTGCGCGCAATCGCCCCGTCTGCTGGTGATCAATCCCATGGGCCAGGTACTGGAGAGCTGGCCCCGGCCCCGGGAAGAAAGCGGTCTGGTGCGTGGCGGCGACAATAAAGCCCCGGATCTCAGCGGGGCCACGGCCATGGTCAAGGATAGCCGGGGTGGGGTCTATATCGCCGTGACGGGGGCAGCACAGGCCGACAGCAGCGCCGCCCGCCAGGGCAAAATCTACTACCTCTCGGCCAGCCGCACCCTGCTGACTTCTGTGGCCAGCCTGCTGGATTACCCGTCTGGCCTGGCCATCAGCCCTGACGGCAAACAGCTTTATGTCTCTGAAGGCCTCAGCCGCCAGGTCAAACGCTTTGACATCAACCAGACCCGCCTCGAAAACCCGGCCGTTTTTATGCGTCTGGCGGATATCCACACCCCGGCAGCCAATGCCGCCGAAGCCCCCCGCCCCGGCGCGCTGGCTTTTAATACCCGCGGTCATCTCTATGTGGCCCTGCAGGGTGAAGGCCAAATTCTGGTCACCAGTGCCGAAGGCCGCAAGCTGGCCGCACTGCCTGTACCCCTGCCCTATGTCAAAGGCTTCAGCTTCAGCCGCTCAGACCGGGTGCTGTATATTGCCGCTGCCCGCAGTGCTGAACCGGGTGCCGCCGGGGCCCTTTACGAAATGCGGCTCTGACGCCTGCTGTTTTTATGCGCTGGCTGCACCGTCTCCGGGAGCTGCCGGGGCTGATCCTGCTGAACTGGCTGAACCACTTCTGGAACCTCTGGCTCTGGCTGGCCGAAATGCGTGCTTTTTATGGCAACCCGGCCCTGCGACGGGCCGACTGGCTCTGGATGCGCAGCTACGGCCTGCAGAGCCCCTTTGATCTCAGCCGTCGGGCCCTGCAGGCCGGCCAGCTGTCTGAGGATCTGAGCATCTACGGCGAAACCCCCTGGACCACGCTGCAGCGTATTGCTGTAGCGGCTGAGCTGCAGCCCGGCAGCCAGGTGATTGATCTCGGCTGCGGTACCGGGCGCACCCTGCTGTTTTTTTATTATGCCCTCGGCTGTCCGGTGCGCGGTTATGAGCTGGTGCCTGAATTTGTCAGCCGTTTTGAGGCCTTAAAGGTCCGACTGGGTCTGAAAGAGAGCGTGCAGCTCTATGCCCAGAACTGGTTCGAGGCCGATCTGCGTGACGGGGATTTTTTGCTGCTGGTGGGCACCTGTTACAGCGACGTCCATCTACAGCAGGCCTGCCGCAGCCTGGGCCAGCTGCGCAGCGGTGCGGTGGTGGCCTCGATCTCTTACGCGCTGGAATCGCCTGATTTTGAGTTGTTGCAACGCTTTGAGGCTCCTTTTTCCTGGGGGCGGGCCACGGTTTTTTTACAGCGCAGAATCTGAATAAATATAACTCAAAAGCCTTATATATTATTTTTTAAAAGTATTTTTCCGATATATTGACATTCATACGCCTTATTCGTATAATAGACTCATAAGGTTAATTAAAGGTTAACGAAAAGATAAGGCAGGAATAAACCAAATGAACAAAACCATCAAAACCCTCTTCACCAGCACCGTGATTTTCGGCAGCGCCATGCTGCTCAGCGCCTGTGGCCACAGCCAGACGCCTGCCATGATGAATGCACCCCAGATGTTCCGTATGCAGCAGGCCGCGACCTCTCAGGAACTGCTTGTCCGCTTCACCCCCGCAGCCAGCCGTCATGATATTGAAGTCTTCAGCGCCCGCTATGGCCTGCAAGTGCAGCGCCTGATTCCTGAAATGGGCGTCTATGTGATGCGCAGTGCCGTTGCCCAGCAGGCCCAGTTACAGGCCCTGATGCTGCAGCTGCGCGCTGACCGTCTGACCACCATGGTAGAAGTCAACGAGCGGATTTCAACCGGTCCGGTTTCTCACGATATGTACATCAGCCCGATTTTTAACTAAAATCCAGCCTTAATTGGCTGTCTGGCCGCCCCAGGCTTGCACCCGCGCATAGAGCGCATCTGCAGCCGCCGGGCGGCTGTGGCTTTTCATGAGACGGGCCAGATTGATTAAGGTGGGCACATGGCTCTCATCGGCTTTGAGGGCAAGCACCCAGCAGGCCTGGGCCTCCTGGACGGATCCCGCATCCAGCGCCAGCAGGCCCAGCTCACACCAGGCCGGCGCATGGTCCGGATCCTGGGCCACAATTTGCTGAAAGAGCAGGGCTGCCGCCGCCAGCTGCGCCGTGTCACGGTAAAGACAGGCCAGATTAAAGCGGGCGTTAAGATGCAGGGGGTCCAGCTCCAGGCAGCGGTAGTACCAGCGCTCGGCTTCGCTATGCTCGCCAAGGGTCTGGTGCAGATTGCCCAGATTATTGTAGGCCGGGTAATAGCTGGCGTCCGTCGCCAGGGCCCGCTGATACCAGAGCCGGGCTTCGTCCCAGTTTTGCAGCTGTTTGTAGACCAGCCCGATATTGTTATAGGTTTTGGCCCGGCCGGGGTTGAGCTGCAGGGCCTGGCGATAGGCTTGAAGCGCCGCTTCAGGCTGCTGCAGGGCCATCAGGCAATTGCCCTGATTAAAATAAGGGGCTTCTTCTCCGGGGGAGGCCACAGCCGCTTTTTGATACCACTGCTGGGCAGCGACAAAGTCACCCTGATCGTAGGCGTGATGTCCGGCCTGCAGCAGACGCTGGTAGCCGTTGTGCGCCAGCGGATCCTGCGGCGCTTCAGCCATTGGGCTGCTGATAGTCTTTGGCAGAGTCAGAGTCTTCGGGAACCTGCTGATTCTGCAGATAGGGGACCAGATGGCTCAGGCGGGGATCGTGCTGCTGCAGAATATCCACCAGCGCCATCAGGATGCGGCTGGCACTCTGACGGGCGGGCATCTGCTCACGCAGGTTGAGGCTCATCTGGCGACGGGCATACGGATCTATCAGCAGATCATAAGCCGTATTGGCCACGTCCTCTGCACTGATATTGCCCACCAGCTCCGGCACGAGGGCTTCGCCCGCTTTTTGGTTGGGCAGCGCCAAATAGCCATGGCGTGAGAGCAGATAGCGCACCAGACGGCCTTTAAGCCAGCGCCCGATAAAGGGCAAATGGCCCAGCAGGCGCCCAGGCCCATCGATGGGCAGCAAATCAGGGCGCTGCAAGGGCAGCATCACCACCATGGGCACGCCCAGAGCGGCCAGTTCGGCGGTGTTGGTACCGGGCAGGGTCAGGCTGATATCTGAAATTTGCAGGGCATTGTAATGCCAGCTGGGGGGCACAATCTGGACCCGGTTGCCCTGGGGCGTGACCAGCGAGGTGCTGTTGCGATCGTGAATGACCTTGCCGGCCACGCCACCAAAGCTTTGCAGCAATTTTTCGTCCTGCACGGCCTGGCGCAGCTGAGACAGCGGGGTAAAAGCCGACTGAGGCAGAATAAACTGCACTTCGGGCAGCAGCAGCGTCAGTTCATCGACAATTTTGAGCATAAAAGCGGTGGAGTGCAATACCTTGATCGGTTTGCTGCCGGGCAGCAGCGACACCACGGGGGCATCGGGGCGCAGGCCCAGCTTCTGACGGATGTCGAGCGAGCCGTGGGTGGTCTGAATGGCGTCGGTCATCAGATCACCGACCACCTGCAGCTTATGGGCCGGAATGCGTTTGGCGTGCTGTTTTAACAGGTGCTCGTCGCGCAGAAAGTAGGCGCTGACACGGGACTTCCACTGGGCCAGTTTCTCGGTGTACACCGTGACCGGAAAACGACTGCGCCAGCCCAGACAGACCGAAAAAAGCTGATCGCCGCCGAGATGCAGGATCACGCCGTGGCGGGCCAGCACCACATGTTCGGGCGTGTTGCCGGTCAGCAGATAGTGCAGGGTTTCTTTGGGATTCATGACCTGGGCACCGTAAAAGCGCTGGCTGAAGCTGGCCTCCTGGCCGCTGCTGTGGGGGCAGGGCACCAGCGCAATCACCACCCGCGCCTGGGGAAGAATGGCGTGGATTTCCTGAATCATGGGCTGCACCCAGGCGGCCATTTCTCCGGGACCATTGGTGGTGATGACGATGTTAAAATCCAAGGCTTGACTCCAGGTGGATGTGATCACTACGCTTCTATCTTAGCAAATTCAGGCCGGATTCCGCCGCCTTTTTATAAGAATTTAATTTTCAGGCGGGATCTCAAAACACTGTTGCTTTTGCGTAACAGCAGCTTCCCAGACGTGTTCAGACGCGCTCAGGCCGTGGCCCAGCAGGCGCAGATGCACTTCGCGCCCGCCGCCGTCAAAATCGAGGGCCAGTTGCCCTGGTTGACCTGACTGGCCCGGCTGCAGCCGGGCGCTGAAGGGCAGGTTTTGTGATGGGCCGAAGCCATCGCCGGCATCGCTGTAAAGCCGGCCCGTGATCTCAGGGGCCGGTGCCAGCTGCCAGCAAATCCGGGGCCAGTGCGCATCTGTGGTATGGGCCGGGGCTTCCGGCTGCAGGGGAATCGCCGCGCCGCCGCGCTGAAACAGGGGCAGCTGGCGCCAGCTGGCAGGAATCTGATGCCACTGCTCGCCTGCGAAGCGGGCACCGCTCCAGAAGTCAAACCACTCACCGGCGGGCAGATACAACAGCCGGCGACGCTGGCCGGGGCGGGTGATGGGGGCGGCCAGCAAATCGCTGCCGAGCAAAAACTGGTCTGAAATATCGGCCACCTCCGGATCATGGGGATATTGCAGCAGCAGCGGGCGCATGATGGGCAGACCGTCGCGACAGGCGGCTTCAGCCAGGGTGTAGAGCCAGGGCAACAAACGATAGCGAAAGTGCAGGGCCTCGCGGATGCTGCCCAGCCAGGGTTCACCAAACTGCCAGGGTTCCTGCCGGCGGCTGCCCTTGCCGGCGTGATTGCGCATAAAGGGGTAGCAGGCCCCCAGCCAGCTCCAGGCGGCCAGCAGCTCGCCATCGCAGTCTGACGAAAAGCCGCCGATATCTGCGCCCACAAAGGGCACACCTGACAGGCCCAGATTCAGCAGCATCGGGATCGACATCTCCAGATGCTCCCAGTAGCTGGCATTGTCGCCGGTCCAGACAAAGGCGTAGCGCTGAACGCCCGGCGAACCCGCCCGTGTGAGTACAAAAGGGCGTTTGTCGGGCTGCAGGGCTTTGAGGCCGCTGTAGCTGGCTTCGGCCATCAGCGTACCGTAGAGATTGTGCACCTCCGCATGGGTCCAGTGGCCCTGGCGGGCGTCCAGCGGCAGGGTTTTGTTGGGCCAGCCAAAGGCCGCCGGCTCGTTCATATCGTTCCAGATGCCCGCAATGCCCTGATCCAGATAAAACTGTTGCAGCTGGCCCCACCACTGCCGCACGGCGGGCTGGGTAAAGTCCGGCCAGACCACGGGTTTGGGCCAGACTTCGCCCACCAGCTCCTCATCGCGGGTATTGTGCACAAAGGCGTCGATGGCCTTGCCGCTCTCATAGACCCCATAGCCCGCCTCCTGCTTGACGCCCGGATCAACAATCAGCACACTTTTGATGCCCTGCTGCGCCAGGCCCCGGGTTAAACCTATCGGATCCGGGAAACGCCGGGTTGAAAAGCTGAAAACCTTGTAGCTCTCCATATGGTCAATATCCAGCCAGAGGGCGTCGATTGGCAGATCGTGGGCCCGGTAGCCGGCGGCCACGGCGCTGACGCTCTCCTGGTCGGGGTAGCTCCAGCGGCACTGGTGCTGCCCCAGGGCCCAGAGCGGCGGCAGAGGCGCACAGCCCACCAGATCGGTGTAGCGCTGCACGATATCGGCCGGGTCCGGGCCGGGGATCAGGTAGAGATCCAGGGTTGGTCCGGCGGTGTGAATACTCCACTGGTCGGCTTCGGTCCAGCCCAGATCAAAGCAGCTGTACCAGCTTTCGTCGAGATACAGGCCCAGATACTGGTTGTCGCGGGCCAGGATCACAAAGGGATGGGCCTGGTAGAGCGGATCGGTTTTGGGGCCGTGAAAAAACTCGTCGGTCGTCCAGTTGTGCCAGCGCCGGCCGCGCTTGTTTAAAAAGCCCGTGCGCTCGCCCAGACCATAAAAGCGGTCCTCAGGCTCCAACAGCAGATCCAGACGCAGGCCTGCACCGAGGCTGAGGCCGTCGAGCTGCTCACGCACCGGGTGGCCTTCAAACTGATGGGCACTGGCCTCCTCGATCTGACGCGGCACGGCCTGCAGCAGGCTGCGCACAGGCTCGGCGGTCAGCCCCAGGCTGATCAGGCCCTGCCAGTGCCAGGCAAAGGGGCTGGGGTTCAGCAGCAGGCTGTTGTCACCCGCATCTGCGGCCGCCGGCTCGGGGTGCGCCAGGGCAATGCGACCGCCGCTGTGGTTCGGCGCGCTCAACGCCAGCGGCTGACGGCGATCGTCTGGAATCGCCCAGCTGCCCTTGTCATGATCCTCGGGCCGGTGCGAAACCAGCAGTCGCCAGACGCCGCCGGGCAGGGCCGTGATGCGGGCCTGGGCGTTGAGCCGCTGCAGCAGCAGCTGCTGCGGGCTGAAGTGGGTATCGTGAAAGCGCAGATGACTCATGCAGGGGCTCCTGAAATTTAATAATGCCAGGGAAAGGCACTGTAGTCCTGGGGCCGTTTTTCTAAAAAGGCATCGCGGCCTTCGCGGGCCTCGTCGGTGCCGTAAGCCAGGCGGGTGGCCTCGCCGGCAAAGAGCTGCTGGCCAACCAGGCCATCGTCAGGCAGGTTAAAGCCAAATTTAAGCATGCGCATGGCCGTGGGCGACTTGCTGTTGATAATGCCGGCCCATTCCAGAGCGGCTTGTTCGAGTTCGGCGTGGGGCACCACTTTATTGACCATGCCCATGTCAAAGGCCTCCTGGGCCGTATAGTTCAGGCCCAGGAAAAACACTTCGCGCGCGCGCTTCTGGCCGCACTGGCGGGCCAGATAGGCCGAACCATAGCCTGAATCAAAGCTGGCCACATCGGGGTCAGTCTGTTTAAAAATGGCATGTTCAGCTGAAGCCAGGGTCAGATCGCAGACCACGTGCAGGCTGTGGCCGCCGCCCACGGCCCAGCCCGGCACCACGGCCATCACCACCTTGGGCATAAAGCGGATCAGGCGCTGGACTTCTAAAATATGCAGGCGGCCGAGCCGGGCCGGATCGGGCATGCCGCGCTGCTCACCCTCATACTGATAACCGTCTTTGCCCCGGATGCGCTGGTCGCCACCGGAGCAAAAAGCCCAGCCGCCGTCTTTGGGCGAAGGGCCGTTACCCGTCAGAATCACGCAGCCCACGTCTGACCACTGGCGGGCGTGATCCAGCACGCGAAAGAGTTCATCCACCGTATGGGGCCGAAAGGCGTTGCGCACCTCCGGGCGGTTAAAGGCCACGCGTACGGTGCCCTGATGGCGGGCGCGGTGGTAGGTGATATCGGTCAGTTCAAAGCCGGGCACGGCGTCCCATTGCTCAGGATCAAAAAGAGGCGAAATGCTGTTCATAAAAGGCTCCTGCAAGTTGAATAGATGCTGGGCCTCATTATACACGCTGCAGCACGGGCCTTTGCAGGCGGTTTTGCCGAGGGCCTCAGCCCGTATTGCGCAGCCCTTCGGCAATGCCCATAATGGTCAGCTGCAGCACGTCCTGCAGCTGCTGATCACCGGTTTCGGCTGCTTCACTGCGCAGGCGCGCCATCACCTCGACCTGGATATAGTTGAGGGGATCCACATAGGGGTTGCGCAGCGCAATCGAGCGCTTTAAGGTCGGGGTATTGTCCAGCAGCTCCTGCTGGCCGCTGATCAGCAGCACCCAGGTCACGGTCTGCTGATACTCCTGCCGAATCGCCGGCCAGATGCTCTGGCGCAGCTCCGGCTCGACCCCTTCGGCATAGGCTTCGGCAATGCGCAGATCGGCTTTGGAGAGGGTCATCTGCAGATTGTCGATAAAGACCTTAAAAAAGGGCCAGTCGGCGTAGAGGGCCTGCAGCTGCGCCAGGCCTTCGCTGTGGCGCTCTGTATAAGCCGCCAGGGCCTTGCCCACGCCGTACCAGGCAGAGAGCACGCAGCGGGACTGCATCCACGAAAAGACCCAGGGAATAGCGCGCAGATCGTTGATGCCCTGGGTGGCCTTGCGCCGGGCCGGACGCGAGCCGATATTCAGCTCAGAGATGGCATTCAGGGGCGTGCTCTGCTCAAAATAACGCAAAAAGCCGGGGTGTTCGTGCACCAGGCTGGCGTAATGGCTGTATGCCGTGGCCGAGAGCTGCTGCATGATCTCACTGCGCTGGGCTGCCAGCTCGGGGGCTTCGTTGTGCTGCCGCAGGCTGGCTTCGGCCACAGCAGTCAGCAGCACCGAGAGATTGCGGTGGGCCAGCTCCGGAAAATTATACTTCCACGAGAGCACCTCACCCTGCTCGGTCACGCGCAGGGCCCCATGCACGGTCTCCGGCGGCTGGGCCAGAATGGCGTGATGGGTGGGGCCGCCGCCGCGGCTGACCGTGCCGCCCCGGCCATGAAAAAAGCGCAGCCTGACACCGTGCTGCTGGGCCACGGCGGTCAGGGCCTGCTGGGCCTGATACAGATGCCAGGTGGCCGGCAGAATGCCGGCCTGCTTGCTGCTGTCAGAGTAACCCAGCATGATTTCCTGACAGATCTGGCCCTCGCGGGAGCGGGGCCGGTAAAGGGGCAGTTCAAACAGGGCCTGCATCACGGCAGGGGCCCGCTCGAGATCGGCCTTGGTTTCAAACAGCGGCACCACCTGAATCGGACTGTAGAGCTGACCGTTGCGCAGCTCGGCCAGGCCGCTTTCTTTGAGGAGCAGCATCACGGCGAGCAGATCGCTCAGCTGCTGGCACATGCTGATAATATACTGCTGCACGGCTTTGTGGCCCAGGCGCTGCAGGGCCTGACGCACCACGGCCAGGGTCTCAAAAAATTCCTGCGTGGCGGGGGAGTACTGCTGATAAGGGCTCCACAGGGGCCGGACATCCTGCAGCAGCTCGCTTAAAAGGGCCTGGCGTCCGGACTCATCCAGGCTCAGGTAATCGGGTTGCAGGCCGCTCTGTTGCAGCAGCTCGTGCAGGGCCTGGGCATGCACCTCAGCATGCTGGCGCAAATCAAGGGTCATCAGCTGAAAACCAAAGATTTCGACCTGGCGCAGCAGGTGCTGCAGCGGACGCAGAGCCGGTTCGGCCCGGTGCTGCCGCAGGCTGTCATGCAAACAGTGCAAGCCAGCGGCAAAGACTTCAGCCGAAGGATAAGCGTGTTCAGGACAGCTGCTGGCGGCAGGCTGGGTCAGCCAGTCGACGGTGGCCTGAATCCGCGACTGCATCAGCAAAAGCTGCTGGCGGTAGCGCTCCTGCGGGAAGCGTTCCTGCAGCCGGGCGGCCAGTTCAGGCTGCAGCTGGCGCTCACTCTCAAGCAGGGTCTCCATGGCGTCGCTGAGCGGCTGATAGCGCAGCGACATACTGTAGTGATCCACGAGGGTGTCGAGGGCCTCACTGTAACGCTGCAGGGCATAGCGGCTCTGGCGCTGAAAGACCTGGGCCGTCAGGGCGGCGGTCACGCCCGGATGGCCGTCGCGATCGCCACCAATCCAGGAACCAAAGCCAAGCATGGCGGGGACCTTGACAGCAAAACCGGCTTCCTGCAGCAATTGCTCCAGATCCTGATGCACCTGGGGCAGGGTGTGCCAGAGCGATTCGTCAAAGTAGTTCAGCAGGTTTTCCAGCTCGTCCATCACGGTGATCTGGCGGTTATGAAAAGGGTTGGTCTGCCACAGCAGGGTGATCTCCTGTTTGAGATCGGCTTCCAGCTGCTTTTGCTCATAGGGGGTTAAGGTCTGCTCACGCCGGAACAAAGCCCGTGAAATGCGGCGGTGCTTCTGCAGCAGGGTCTGGCGCATAATATGGGTGGGGTGGGCTGTCAGGACGGGCGAAATGTCCAGCTGGTCCAGCACCGCCTGCAGGGTCTGATCATTAACGGCCTGGTCTTTGAGCCACTGTACCCAGTACTCCAGCGCATATTTGATAACATCGCCCTGGCATTCGTAGTGGCGCTTGCGGCGAATGCGATGGTTTTGCTCGGCCGTGTTGACCAGCTGAAAATAGAGTGTAAAAGCTTTGCTCAGGTCCAGCAGCATGGCCGGATGCTGCTCGGCGATCTGTTCGCGGATGCTCTGCACAATCTGCGCTTGCTGGGGCTGACCGGAAATACGCGCGTTTTTGCAGAGGGTACGCAGGTCCTCTTCGAGCCCATAGAGATTGTCGCCGACCTGCTCCTGCAGCACTTCACCCAGCAGGCGGCCCAGATAGCGAACATCTGCCCGCAAGGGTGCGTTTTTATCCGTGGGTACTGCGTTCATGCTGCCATCGTTCATAGGAGCCTCCCCGGCTGAATCTTTTGCATATTATAACGTCAGTCAGACGATCTTTGATTCAGTCAGGCTATAGCAAGCGCTATAATCACATCAGACGGCAAGGAACTTTTCTGGTTTTAAAACGTCTCAGTCTCTTAAGTGAGCAAAAGACCGCATCGGGTGCAAAAAATGCAGAAAGGAGGGCAAAACAGATGTACGAAGATATTCTGCGTGAAATGCGCGAGCGCATTATCCAGAAAGAGCAGCACTATACCGAGTGGCGGCGCAACCGTCAGGAAGAACTGATGGACATGGCTCGGGAAGTCGATATCCTGATGGATCGCCGGCGTAACCGCAAGGCCCGCATGCAACAGAATCTGCAGCAGAAAGACGCCTAGTGTAATGAGTGCCCTTCATCTGGTCTGAACAGGCCCCGAATTGTTTCGGGGTCTGTTCCTTTTTGGACCCGGTTTCAGGTAAAATGCCTGCATGAACAAAATCTGGATCAGCGCTACCCTCTGCCTGCTCTGCGGCCTGATGCCCGCCGCAGCCCAGGAAGCCAGCCTCTATGAACAGGGGCTGAAGGCCCTGAAACAGGGCCAGTATGCCGAGGCCCAGACGGCCCTGGAAGCACAGGCCCGCCTGACCCCCGAAGATCTGCCGACACTGCAGGCCCTGGCTGAAACCTACCTCGCCACCGGCAAGCTGGCCGTGGCTGAGGCCACCTTAAAAGCCGCCCACAAGCTGGATCGCAATGCCCCACGCACCCACTTTTTACTCGGCGAGCTGCACTTTGCCAGAGGCGATTACGAAAAAGCCTACAGCCACTACCGCGTGCTGGAATACCTGAAGCAGGCCAACGGCGCTCTGTACTATGCCCAGGCCCGCACCCTGCAAAAATGGGGCAAGGCCGAAGAAGCCCGCACCGCCCTGCAGCAGGGACTCAAAGATCGGAGTCTGGATGCCGATACCCAGGCCCGTCTGCTCATGCTGCAGGCCGAACTGGCCCCCGAAACCGCTGAAGCCAGCCTGCAGGCTGCCCTGGCCCTCGAAGGCCTCCGTGCGGACCGCCAGCGCGAGCTGCGCCAGGTCCAGACCGATTATTACCTCAGTACAGGCGAGGTGCGCGTGTTACTGAAGCAACAGCTGCAGCGTCTGGATGCCCTGCTTCAAGCCGGCGATGAAAGCAGTCTGGCCAGTGTGTTGCAGCAGCCCGAAAGCTGGATCGCGCGGGCCGATAACCCGGACCTGGAGCGCATGTTCTATCTGACCCAGCTGGAGCAGCGCTATGAGCGTTACCCGGATGTGGCCCTGCTGCGCCAGCAAATCGTGCTCCAGCTGCTGCGCCGTGAGCGCTATGAAGACCTGCTGGCCCTCTACCGCCAGGAGCTGATCCAGAAAAGCCCTTTCTGGAGCGACCGGGAAATCTCTTCCGCCTTTCAGCGCATGGCCGACCTGCATCTCAAAATGGGCTACCTGCAGTTCGCCTTTGATAACTATGAGCGGGCCAGCGAAAAAAACCCCCGCAACGAGCTGGCGCTGAAGCGCATGGGCATTATTCACCTTGCTGCCGGCAGTCCGGGTGAGGCCCTCAAACTCTTCAGAAAAGTGCTGGAGCTGAACCCGGTGGCCCTTGAAACCCGTCTGCTGCTGGCGTTGACCCTGGCCTATGACCGCAAGGACGAAGCGGCCCGCAGTATTCTGGATCAGGTACCGGCCAGTGAGTACCCCGCCCTGCGCGGTCAGGTGCAGGCCGTACTGGCCATGCCCCAGCGCCAGCCCGACAAAGAAATCTGGCGCCGCCTGATCCCTGAAGAGGCCATTTTAAGTTTTACACCCTGAATGTTTTCTTTGGGTTAAATTGCGCAGTCTGAAGCTTTAAGCTGACCATAGAAACAAGACAGCGTTTCTGATGTGAGGTAGATGAACATGACCCGTATTTCAGGCAAAGTCCCCCCTTCAACCCGCCCCCAACCCCGGCCCACACAGCCTGCGGCAACAGCAGCCCAGACAGGCGCAGCACCCGCTGCAGGCGCGCAGCAGCCCAAAGATCAGCTGCAGACGGCGGCCCTGGCAGGCCAGGCGGCTGGCAGTGTGGCCTTGCTGGACACAGAAGGTCCCGCCGCGCCAAGTCTGGCGGCCATTCATCAGGGGCAGATTCTGGAGCCCGGCATGTCAGGTGAAAGCGTTAAGACCGTGCAGCAGCGCCTGAGCGCCTGGGGTCACCCCGTGGCGCAAACCGGCACCATGGGGCCCACCACCGTTGAGCTTGTCAAAAAGTTCCAGGGTGAGCGCAGCCTGGGTGTGGATGGGCGGGTGGGCCCGGCCACCCTGCGGGCCCTGGAGGCGGATCCGGCGGCTCAGCGTCAGGGCGACAGCGAAATTCAGGCCCTGCGCCAGCGCTTTTTTTCGGGCAATAAAATCCGGGGTATCCCTTCAGGTGGGTGATTTAGCGCAGCCCTTCAGAAACCAGCGAAGGCATAGTGCCCACGCCAAGATGCGCCTCAATACTCTGCTTCAGAAACGCGAGGGCAGAGCGGTTTTGCTGGCGGCATGAGTGAACTACGCTGAACAGACGCTCTATCAGCCGACTGCCTTGCTCCGACTGCGTTCCATAGCAAACTTTACGCAAGACCACCAGGGGACGTATGGCTCTTTCAGCCCTGTTGTTAGAAGGCTCGATTTCTTTTCTTTCAAAAGTCCATAACGCTGACTCCACCTTCAATAAGGCCCTGCAGGTGGAGGCTGTCTGGGCTCGCGCAGATTTTTGCCCTTTTTCGGTCGCATAATTGGCGCCCTGTTTCAAAAGCAGGTGAACCTGGCGGCGTAGCCCACGCATATATTGCTTGAATGTGCAGCGTTGAATTTCGCCCGCCTGATAGCGCCGCCAATCCCAGAACACCTGATAGCCATGTTCCATCAGTGCTTCGCCGATTTCAGCACTTTCACCCGGACGCTCAGACATTCGTCG
>JACYMC010000101.1 GCA_015272195.1 Candidatus Sericytochromatia bacterium | reverse complement strand
GGGAAGCCGCCTGGCAAAGATGAAGACTTCAGGAAGGACAGCGACGCAGCAATTCGGTGTTGTGAGGCTCATCCTTTTTGGTGCTTTGCGCAAGCGGCCTCAATGCCCTGCGCTATCTTGTGCCAAAGACACTGGCCTGGGCAATATCACCCAGGCCAGTGTCTTTGAGATGATCAGGTATTACATGTTGCGTCGGTATTGCCCGCCGACCTGGTACAGGGCGGCGGAGATCTGCCCCAGGGAGCAGACCTTGGCCACCGCCATCAGGGCCTCAAACAGATTGCCGTTATCGACCGCCACCTGCTGCAGCTGCTTCAGGGCCGCTGGCGCGGCCTCGGCGTTGCGCTGCTGAAAGGCCTGGAGCGAGGCAATTGCGTATTCTTTTTCTTCAGGCGTGGCCCGGATCACCTCACCGGGAATCAGGGTGGGGGAGCCTTCCGCGTCGAGGTAGGTGTTGACCCCGATAATGGGCAGGGCTCCGCTCCATTTCTGGTGTTCGTAGTACATGGATTCTTCCTGAATCTTAAAGCGCTGGTACTGGCGCTCCATCGCACCCAGCACGCCGCCGCGCTCGCTGAGGCGCTTGAACTCCGCCATCACGGCCTCTTCGACCAGATCGGTCAGCTCCTCAATAATAAAAGCACCCTGCAGGGGGTTCTCGTTCTGGGCCAGGCCCAGCTCCTTGTTGATAATCAGCTGAATCGCCATGGCCCGGCGCACCGATTCTTCGGTTGGGGTGGTGATGGCCTCATCGTAGGCGTTGGTGTGCAGGCTGTTGCAATTGTCGTAAATGGCGTAGAGGGCCTGCAAGGTGGTGCGAATGTCATTAAAGGCGATCTCCTGGGCGTGCAGGCTGCGGCCGGAGGTCTGAATATGGTATTTCAGCTTCTGGCTGCGCTCATTGGCCCCGTAGCGGTACTTCATGGCCCGGGCCCAGATGCGCCGGGCCACGCGGCCAATCACGGCGTACTCCGCATCCATGCCGTTAGAAAAGAAAAACGAGAGGTTGGGGGCAAAGTCGTCAATCGCCATGCCCTTGCTGAGATAATACTCCACAAAGGTAAAGCCATTGGCCAGGGTAAAGGCCAGCTGGCTGATGGGATTGGCCCCGGCTTCGGCAATATGGTAGCCCGAAATCGAAACCGAGTAAAAATTGCGCACCTGCTGATCAATAAAGTACTGCTGAATATCGCCCATCATGCGCAGGGCAAATTCGGTGCTGAAAATGCAGGTGTTCTGGGCCTGATCTTCTTTGAGAATATCGGCCTGTACCGTGCCGCGCACGGCGGCCAGGGCTTCGGCCTTGAGGCGGGCGTAAATATCAGGCGGCAGCACCTGATCGCCGGTCACGCCCAGCAGCAGCAGGCCCAGCCCGTCGTTGCCGGGGGGCAGCTCACCCTGGTAGCGGGGCCGGGGCAGGCCTTTGGCCGCATAGAGGGCTTCAATTTTGGCCTCTACCTCGGCTTCCAGGCCTTCTGCGCGGATGTATTTTTCGCAGCGCTGGTCAATGGCCGCGTTCATAAAAAAGGCCAGAATCATGGGGGCCGGGCCGTTGATGGTCATCGAAACCGAGGTCTGCGGATGGCAGAGATCAAAGCCTGAGTAAAGCTTTTTGGCGTCATCCAGGGTGGCCACGCTCACGCCGGAGTTGCCCACCTTGCCGTAGATATCCGGGCGGTGATCGGGATCTTCGCCGTAGAGCGTGACCGAGTCAAAGGCCGTTGAGAGGCGCTTGGCGGGCAGGCCGTGAGAGACATAGTGAAAACGCTTGTTGGTGCGCTCGGGGCCGCCTTCACCGGCAAACATGCGCGTGGAGTCTTCGCCTTCGCGCTTGAGCGGAAAGACCCCGGCGGTATACGGAAACTCACCCGGCAGGTTTTCGGTCAGTTGCCAGTGCAGCAGATCACCCCAGTCCTGATAGCGGGGCAGGGCCACACGGGGCACTTTGTTGTGGGAGAGGGTGACACGTTTGAGCGGCTGGCGGATTTCTTTGCCGCGCACGCTGTAAACCAGTTCATCCTGCTGGTACTGCTGGCGTTTGCTGTCCCAGTTCTGTATCAGGGCGCGGGATTCAGGGGTGAGATGGGCCTCCTGGGCGCTGTAAAGGGCCTGCAGGGCCTGTACGGCTTCGGGGGCTTCACCGCTGGCACTGAGGGTCGCAATGCTGCCGTGCAGCTGGTACAGGCGCCGGGCCAGGGCCACCTGCTCGGCAATGGCGGCTTTCTGGCGTTCATGTTCCTCGGCGATTTCGGCCAGGTAGCGGCTGCGCTCGGGGGGAATAATATACACCTTTTCAGACATACCGGCTGAGATCTCAAAGCGAGAAGGCAGATCTGCTCCGGTTTTTTGCTGCAGGCTGTGCATCAGGGCCTGATACAGTTTGTTGACACCCGGATCGTTGAACTGAGAGGCCATGGTGCCAAACACCGGCATCTGCTCCGGATCCTCGTTAAAGCGCAGCTGTTCGCGCTGCACCTGTTTGCGCACGTCGCGCAGGGCGTCCATGGCCCCGTTTTTGTCAAATTTGTTCAGCACCACCAGATCGGCTTCGGCCAGCATATCGATTTTTTCGAGCTGTGAGGCGGCCCCGTATTCGGGGGTCATAACGTAGAGGCTCAGATCGCTGTGGGCCACAATTTCGGTATCAGACTGGCCAATGCCGCTGGACTCCAGCAGAATCAGGTCATAGCCGGCGGCCTTGCAGACCAGCAGGGCCTCGGCCACGGCTTTGCTGAGTGAAACATTGGCCGCGCGGGTGGCCAGAGAGCGCATATACACGCGGGGGTGATGAATGCTGTTCATGCGGATGCGGTCGCCCAGCAGGGCCCCGCCCGTGCGGCGCTTGGTGGGGTCCACCGAAATAATCGCCAGGGTTTTGTTGTCAAAATCCAGCAAAAATCGGCGTACCAGCTCGTCCACCAGCGAGGATTTGCCGGCTCCGCCCGTGCCCGTGATGCCCACCACCGGGCAGATTTTGCCGCTTTGCAGCAAAGGCTGCAGCTGCTGCTCCAGTGTACTGGCGGCTTCCGGGTTGTTTTCGGCATATGAAATCAACTGACTCAGCGCTTTGGCATCCTGCTGTGGCAAGTGCTGGACCTGGCCGTTGAGCCGGGGCGCACGGGCGGCCTTGTCGGTGGTCTCCAGCAGGTGGTTGATCATGCCCTGCAGGCCCATTTGGCGGCCATCATCAGGCGAGTAAATGCGCGCAATACCATGCGCGTGCAGCTCTTCAATCTCGGTCGGCAGAATGGTGCCGCCCCCGCCGCCAAAGATCAGAATATGGCCGGCGCCTTTTTGCTGCAGCAGATCGTACATGTACTTGAAGTACTCCACATGCCCGCCCTGGTAAGAGGTCACGGCAATGGCGTGGGCGTCTTCCTGAATCGCACAGTCGACAATTTCAGCCACCGAGCGGTTGTGGCCGAGGTGAATGATTTCCGCCCCGCTGGCCTGCAGAATGCGGCGCATGATGTTGATAGCGGCATCGTGGCCGTCAAACAATGAGGCGGCGGTAATAATGCGCAGGGCCTGGGTGGGCTGGTAGGGCTGAATCTGGTCTTTAACCGGGCTGGACATGGCGGTGTTGTCCTTTCAAGTGTAGATATATCTTCAGTATAAGGGATGTGACAGCTGCTGCGGCCTGAATGTCTGTGTTGTAAAGGCTAACCCGCATTTCTCACAAACAGATCAGTAGATAAAAACTGGCTCCTTTCTGTAGCAATGGTCCGGACATTTTTGAGATTGGTTTGAGGGAGTTGGGACATCTCAGTTAGACTGGAGTTACTACACAACAGTC